>CAZMZQ010000143.1:0-3854 GCA_964570745.1 uncultured Anaerolineaceae bacterium | reverse complement strand
TGAATTTTCATTGGATCTTTATTTATTACGGTAATAGCCTGCTTTTTCAGTAAGCCAAACAGAATCATAGTAAGGACTTTGTCAAGAGGTTCTTCAAGCAAGATTCCGGCTTCTACAGCTGTCAGACCTCGTTTAATCCCATTGCCCACGACTGACATTTTTGGAGGTAAATATTTTAGTTTGCGTGAATCTGATTGTTTCTTTCGTACGATTCTTGTGATGATTGATACAACAGCAAAAAGTATCCCCCCGAATAAACAGGGATAATTAGTACAAAAGTTGCCAACTGAATCGATTAAGCCAATTCCGGTTCCACCGAAACCAGGGGTATCATCATAATCATCCGGATCAGCGATTGCACTTTCAGGGATAGCAGCAGCTGGAAACGCTGCACCAAAGCTGTATCTGGAGTGCACGTTGGCATTTTCGGTATACCAGGAATAATAGACTCTCCCGTCAGTGGTCAGGGACGCCTCGGAGATTTCCTCTCCGGGCCAGTTGCCAGGAGTGTAATATACGCCTTCTTCTGATCCGACATCCGGAGGCAAAATAATTGTCATCCGGTAGGCAGTATTGGTTGATTTATCAAAGTCTGAATCAAAATAATTAGGCTCAAACTGAAAGTTAACATAATTTTCTCTATCACCCTGATCGTATGGGAATATGATGTCCGTAATCCCATATACCCAGGCTTCAACGGTTCCGGTTTCACCAGGTCGAATTGATAAAGTTTTCAGCGCTAATTCCGCACCATTTACATAGGCAGAATTGTTAACTTCCGGCATAGGTTGGCCATCGATGGTTGCCTCGACATTGCGCAGATTATAGTTCGCGTATGGGAGCGCCAGGTCAACAAAATCAATCGGGCTTGCAGATGGGTCATTCTGAAAAACCATTAAATAACGCAGGGTGAGGCTGCCATCTGATTCAAGATACGCTTCGACTTCGTAAGTTGGTAAAGTGAATCTGTAAGTCTGAGCAGAAGCGTTGCCTGCAGGTAGAAAAAGCAGCAATGCTACCAAAACCAGGCTGGCGAATGAAAAAATGAGCTTAACAGGATTGCGTTTTACCATTTTGGCTCCTCAGTTAGTTGGTAAGTAGTCCCGCAATTTGGGCATTTTACAACTGCGGCGCCAGAGACCATCTCAATATTTTGAGGGGAGAGCGGTGCGCCGCAAGACTGGCACTTCATTGTGTCAAGCTGAACATTACCAGGCAGATCGAGATTAAGCGTATAAGACGCTTCGGCGGCTTTGGTTTTGGCTGCAAGCCGGACACCGGCAAAAATGAGTGCAAAACCAATAAAAAGCCCGATAATGCCCACAACGAGCCATGACGGACTGCCATCAGGGCTAAATGACCCTAAAATGAACAGAAACGAGAGGACGATTGCGATTGCTGCAAGAATGTAAGAGATGATGCTGCCTGTTTTCATGTAACTACTCCTTGTAAGGTTGCTTCTTAAGAGTACTCCAGAGAAATCGGGAAAACCTTATATAATATTGGTAATATTGATGATAACATCAATTTAAAATCTAACTTTGCACTACTGTAATTATAACCAAAGGTGACTATGGAAAAGAATAATAATGTTCCTGAAATTGTCGTGGCACGACTGCCAGTTTATGTCAAAGCGCTGAATTTGTTGCTGCGGGAAGGGAGAAGTGTCGTTTCATCAGAAGAGCTGGGGAAACGATTGAACATGACTTCATCACAAATAAGGCGTGATCTTTCACATTTTGGCGGGTTTGGAAGAAAAGGCAAAGGTTATGACATTATCACTTTGATGGAATCCTTAAGAGACATATTGAATTTAAACCAGATCTGGCAGGTTCTTGTTGTTGGCGTTGGTCATGTTGGTAAAGGTCTTTTAAATTATGACGGCTTTTCGCGGCAGGGTTTTGAAATAGTTGCCGCTTTTGATTCTTCAGATGAGGTCATTGGCTCAGAGATTGGGGGAATAACTATCGCCGATATTGACGAACTGGAAGACTACATTTGTGCTTCGCTTGTACCGATCGCAGCTATTACTGTTCCGGCAGAGACCGCACAGAAAGTTTGCGACCGACTGGTTAATTGCGGCGTTAAAGCAATATTGAACTATGCTCCAATATTGTTGGAAGTCCCTGAGGAAATTCAGGTTTCCAATATTGATCCGGTTTTGAAACTTCAAAAGATGACCTATTATCTGGATTGATTAGCGCCTTCAATCTTTCTCAAAAAACAGGTTTTTACTATTGATTCATCAAGATTTAATAGGGTTGAGACCTTTGGATCACATCTAACAATGGGAATGCTTTCGCAAGCCCCTCTACGGTGCAGGTGACTGGATTTTCGACCAGGTATGCCGGGATGCCGAGTGCGACTGTCAGATATTTGTCCAGACCCTTCATCAGCGAAGTGCCACCGCACAAGGCAACTCCACGGTCGATTACGTCGGAAATTAACTCAGGCGGCGTTTTCTCGAGCACGCGGCGAATTGTGGCGACTATTTCTTCCAAAGGAGCCTGCATAGCTTCGACGATTTCGTTAGTGGTAAGACTCGCAGGTTTAGGAAGCCCTGTAACCTGATCCTGCCCCTGGATCTCCATTGTCTTTTCTTCTTCGCTTGGAATTGCCGCACCAATATTCAACTTAAGCTGTTCGGCTGTTGGCTGACCGATAAGAAGCCCATATTTTTTGCGTACATAATTGATGATCGCATCATCAATGCGCAGCCCGGCGGTTCGGCTTGTTTCAGCGCTAACCACACCTGACATGGATATGACTGCAGCCTGGCTGGTCCCAGCCCCAAGGCAGATAATCATATTCCCGGTTGGTGTGTTGATTGGCAGATCAACTCCTATCGCTGCTGCTAACGGTTGGGCGAGCAGGTAAACTTCGCGTGCGCCTGCACCTAAGCCGGCTTCCTGTACGGCACGTTTTTCTACACTGGTGACACCGAATGGAGTTGAAATGATCAGGCGAGGACGAAAGAATAGAGTTGGACCTGTGACTTTGCGAATCAATTCACGAATAAAAATTTCGGTTAACTCGTATTCTGCGATTACACTGTTGCGCAGCGGGCGAACGACTTCAATTGACTCAGGTACCCGACCGAGCATACCCAAAGCGGGAGTGCCGTATTCGACCAATTTCATTTCGTCAACCACAATGGCAACAACAGTTGGTTCCTGAATCAGTATCTGGTTGCCTTCTGCGATTTGCGTGTTGAAAGTGCCGAGGTCAATGCCCAATTCTCTTGATAGTCCCATAGTTGTCCTGTCAGATGTTTTAGTATGTTAATTTTACCATCGTTGGATGGCCAAATTGTTATTATGGTGATGAAAAAAACTGCAGCGCGTATCTGAGCCGGTCCTCGACATCCTCACTATAGTCACGGGGAATGCTTTGAACTGCTGTCTGGGCTTCGACGATACTAAAACCGAGCGCAACCAATGATTCAATGACCTCATCATCTTTAGAGGACGTAATACTGACTGGGTAGCTGGCGATATCAGGAAATTTTCCGGTGAGATGGATGACAATTTTTTGTGCGGTTTTCTTGCCAACCCCGGGAACACGCACAAAATATTCGGGCTTTTCTGCAAGAACTGCATTGCGAATATTGTCGATTGATAGGTTTGAAATAATCGCCATTGCCAATTTAGGACCGACACCATCTGTTCCTAGCAGTAAGTTAAAGACTTCTTTTTCTTCTGGAGTAACAAAACCATAAAGGGCAAGTAAATCCTGTCTGATGATCATATGGATCAAAAGCTGCAGATGTTCTCCGATCTGGTGTTCGTTGATGAGATTCTTATCAACGAAGACTTCGAAGCCAACTCCATTCACTTCAAGCGTAATCGAGTCAG
>CAZMZQ010000142.1:0-3903 GCA_964570745.1 uncultured Anaerolineaceae bacterium | reverse complement strand
CCGTACGAAGCTCCAATCTTGCAAACCAATTGTGAAAAAAAGCGGGTTTTGAAAGAAAGAAATGAAATTATTTGAAGATTAAAGATATACTAAACTCATGGAAGGCAGACCAACCCGTAAATCTCCAAGGCTGAAAGGTTTTGATTATTCAAGTATTGGCGCCTATGCAATAACAATTAATTCTTATAAAAATGAACATATTTTTGGTCGTGTAGAGTTTGGTCAAATTGGCAATACCATGCATTTATCTGATATTGGTCAAATAATTCAGAAGATAATTCAAGATCTTCAAGAAAGATTTCCTGAATTTGAAATCCTTAACTATGCAATCATGCCAAATCATGTTCATCTCCTAATTTCAAAAAGCATTGAAAACGACGAAAAGAAACGTTCTGTTTCAGATTATTTAGGTGCTTTTAAATCCCTGGTATATAAAGAGTCAAGAAAACTTTACCCAAAACGACCAATCTGGCATTCAAGATTCTACGACCGCATCATTAGAAATGATGACGAACTGGAAAAATACTGGCGTTATATAGAATTTAATGTGGATAAATGGGAAAAAGATTTATTTTTCAATCCTCCGAAGGATACGGCATAGTGAATTGTGATCCTGGTATAAAATTACCCCAAGGGAGACTTCAACATGACCACTTATAACATCGTCGCCTCAACCAACGAAGCCACAGTTGTGGCGGAGTGTAAACCCGGCCCTTACACCACCGAGACTTATCAGAGCGAAGCCGAGCTGGAACGCGAATTTATCAAACAACTCGAAACCCAGGGTTATCAGCTGATCGAGGTCGATAAAGAATCGACCCTGATAAACAATTTACGCCTGCAGCTCGAGGCGCTTAATCACATCAGCTTCAGCGACGATGAATGGCAGCGCTTTTACGGCGAAAAGATCGCCAACCAGCGTGAAGGCATCGTCGAAAAAACACGCAAAATTCAGAGTGACCATATCCAACTGCTTCACCGCGACGATGGAGATACGATCAATATTCGATTGATCGACAAACAAAATATTCACAACAACAAACTGCAGGTGCTCAACCAATACGAAGCACCGGGCGGCAAGCACGCAGCCCGGTATGACGTGACAATCCTGGTCAACGGTCTGCCGTTGGTGCATATTGAGCTTAAAAGACGTGGTGTCGCCATCCGCGAAGCCTTCAACCAGATCAACCGTTATCAACGCGATAGTTTCTGGAGCGAATCGGGTTTGTTTGAATATGTGCAGTTGTTTGTGATCTCCAACGGAACAAACACAAAATATTACTCCAATACCACCCGCTTTCAGCACCTCGAAGAAAAGAAAGATGTTGTTCAAGGCGGAGCTAAAAAAAGCAGCCACAGTTTTGAATTTACCAGCTACTGGGCAGACAGCACCAACCGCAACATCGCTGACCTGGTCGACTTCACGCGCACCTTTTTTGCTAAGCATACCCTGCTCAACGTTCTGACGCGTTATTGCGTTTTCAACGCCCAAAACCAGCTGCTCGTTATGCGACCTTACCAGATCGCAGCAACCGAACGCATCCTCAACCGCATTTTGACTTCCAGCAACGCCCGTCAGACCGGCAAGGTAGAGGCGGGCGGCTACATCTGGCACACCACCGGATCGGGCAAAACGCTCACCAGCTTTAAAACCGCCCAACTGGCAACCGCTATCGAAGGGATTGAGAAAGTGCTTTTCGTGGTCGACCGTAAAGACCTCGACTATCAGACCATGCAGGAGTATGACAAATTCCAGAAAGGCGCTGCCAACGGCAATACCTCCACGAAAATGCTTCAAAAGCAGCTGGAAGACCCCAATGAGAAAATTTTGGTCACCACCATCCAGAAACTTTCGCTTTTTATCAACCGTAACAAGCAGCACCCAATTTATAAGAAGCATGTCGTTCTGATTTTTGATGAGTGTCATCGCTCACAATTTGGCGAGATGCGCCAGTCGATCGTGAAGGCTTTCAAGCATTATCACATCTTTGGCTTCACCGGCACACCTATCTTTGCCGATAATGCCAACCCTAACGCTATTGGCCAGGTCTGGACCACAGAACAGGCGTTTGGCGAACGCTTGCACACTTACACGATTGTCGACGCGATTAATGATGGCAACGTGCTGCCCTTCAGGGTTGACTTTATCAATACGATAAAACCTAAAGATGATTTTCCTGATCAGAAGGTTTCGGCGATCGATACTGAAAGAGCGATGCGAGACCCCAGGCGAATCAGCGGGGTGGTTGATTATCTGTTGGAACATTTTGATCAAAAGACCAAACGTGCATTTGGTTACAACAAAGACGGTGTCAGGAAGTATGGGTTTAATGCCATATTTGCTGTCTCTTCAATCGATGCTGCAAAACTTTATTATACAGAGATCAAAAAACAGATAGCTGAAAAAAACAAGAATTTGAAAATAGCGACCATTTACAGTTTCAGCGCGAATGAAGAAGATCCGGAAAGTGGACTGCCCGATGAGAGCTTTGACACAGATAGCCTTGACAAAAGCTCGCGCGACTTCTTGGATGACGCTATCAAGGACTATAACCAATATTTCAAAACCAACTACGATACCTCTTCAGACAAGTTCGAAAATTATTATAAAGATCTCTCCAAGAAGGTTAAGGAACGCGAAATTGATCTGATGGTCGTGGTTAATATGTTCTTGACCGGGTTTGATGCCACCACGTTAAACACGCTTTGGGTGGACAAAAACCTGCGCTCACACGGGCTGATCCAGGCTTATTCGCGGACTAACCGCATTCTCAATTCAGTAAAAACTTTTGGTAATATCGTCTGCTTTCGCGATCTCGGCAAAGCCACAGATGACGCGATTGCCCTGTTTGGAAACCGCGAAGCCGGTGGCATCGTATTGATGAAGACATATGAAGAATATTACAGCGTTGGCTATGAATTTAATGGCAAACATCAGCGCCCTTATGTGGAACTGATTGATGACCTCTTGAAGAATTATCCGCTTGGTGAGCAGTTGGTTGGTGAGCAGGCGCAGAGCGATTTTGTCAGATTGTATGGCGCGATATTGAAGATGCAAAACATTCTGACATCGTTTGATGAGTTTGAAGGAAATGAAATCCTGACCCCGCGAAATCAACAGGATTATCAGAGCCGCTACATTGACCTCTATCAACAGATGCGCCCAGCTCACGAAGGCGAAAAAGTGGTTATCAACGACGATTTGGTCTTTGAGGTTGAGTTGATCAAGCAGGTGGAAGTCAACATCGACTATATCTTGATTAAGGTGGCTGAATATCAAAAGAGCCACATGCAGGACAAAACCATTCTGTCTGAGATCGAGAAGTCGATCGGTGCCAGTCTGGAGCTGCGCAGTAAAAAGGACCTGATCTACGGTTTTATCGATCGCGTAAATATGAATACAGAAGTTGAGAAAGACTGGACCACTTACGTCGATGAAAGAAAAGAACAGGATTTGCAAGTCATTATTGAGGAAGAAAAGCTGGAGCCTTCCAGAACCCGGAAGTATATGCATAACGCCCTGCGCGACCATGATTTTCGTACGACTGGTGTGGATTTTGACAAACTTCTGCCCCCGCTGGATATATTCAGTCCATTACGGGGGTTAGTTAAGACACGTATTATTGAAAAGCTTAGCGCTTATTTCGAAAAATTCCTGGGGTTGGGATAACTTCTCAAGTAGCTGTTTCCTGTTCCCTGATGAACTGATCGATTTTTTGTTCGATTTCCGACTTTTCTTTCTTGCCGGTCATCTTGTCGACCTGGTGGTCGACAAGGCGCATTTGCGCTTTGGTGAGCATATATTTGCCCATCAGGTCGATTGCTTCCAGCGGCGGGAGACCGTAGGTGATGTGGGCGTATTGCCCGGTGCCCGGCTCTGCCCAGGAATAGAGCTTTTTGCCG
>CAZMZQ010000141.1:0-3925 GCA_964570745.1 uncultured Anaerolineaceae bacterium | reverse complement strand
TCCATGGTACCGATTATCGCCGGAAAGGGCGAACCGTTGAACGGCTTGGAATTAAGGATATGAGTGTCGGTGAAGTGGTCAAATTCGTCGAAACCGGCGAGAGGGATTAGGTAACCCCTGTCGCATCGCTCCCAGGACAGTTGGGGAGCATGGTTTTACCACTTTTACCACTTTTACCACCGTTTTTTGATAGCACATGATCGCTTTTCGAGTGGTAAAACTGACATTTCGTCATCAATTAGGGTGGGTTACAGGTGGACGTGAATGAATCCTTTGGTAAAGACGTATGGGGAGTTTTTGTACTTTTTACACTTTTTGCAGTGGTTTTTGATAGTGCAAAAAGTCTGTTTGAGCGCAAAAACTCTTTTTGTTAAGGTGCTGCGCCCGTTGAGGGTTTATATTGATTATAGCACGTTTGTTCTATTTTTGGAAGGAAGCGGGGGTTTATCTTCCTCCGCCAACACTCTTATACGCCCTACCCCAACGGCTGGACCAAGGCCCAGCCGTACGTCAAAGATCCCCGAAGCGAAGCGCAGGGGAGTGGGGGCTTGCTCCCTCCGCTAACGCTCATATAAGCACACACAGCGGCTGGAGCGAGTACCTTGTTTCGCGGGCACAGGTCCCTATCCGTACGATCTGATAGCTGATAGGAAAAGATGAAAGGCAGATTGCTTCGCTGCGCTCGCAAAGACGACCACCCCACTGGCTCCCTCTCCCGCAAGCAGTAAAGAGGGGGTGGAAAGAGCGAGAGGCGGGTTCACTTAAACCCGCCCTACAACTCAAAAAGATCTACCCAGCCAGCAATTTGTGGCTTTTTTCGAGGACGTTTTCAACTGTGAAACCGAATTCCACCAACAGTTCCTCTGCGGGACCACTGGCACCAAAACGATCCAAAGTGATCAGGGCGCCATCTGCCCCAACCCAACGATGCCAGCCCAGGCTCGAACCAGCTTCAACAGCCAGCCTGGCTTTCACTCCGGGCAACATGACGCTGTCCTGATATTCTTTGGTTTGTTTTTCGAAGAGTTCCAGGCTGGGGAACGAAACGAGGCGCACGCTTACACCCTCTTCTGCTAAAACCTGACCAGCTTTTACGATAAGATCCACTTCCGAACCGCTTGCCATCAGGACCAGGTCTGTTGGCCCTTCTCCCAGGTCTGCCAATACATAGGCACCCTTGCGGAGCCCTTCTGCGCTGGCGAATTTTTGCCGGTCCAGCGTTGGAACTGCCTGGCGGGTTAGCGCCAATATGGTTGGAGCGTCTTTCCTTTCAACAGCAACCTTCCATGCCTCCGCTGTTTCATTTGCATCAGCAGGACGCAGCAATGCGACATTCGGCATAGCCCGAAACGAATTAAGATGTTCGATTGGCTGATGTGTAGGACCATCTTCCCCGACCATAATGCTGTCATGGCTAAATACCCAAATATCACCAATTCCAGACAGGGCTGCGAGGCGCAGTGCTGGGCGCAAATAGTCTGAAAATACAAAGAAGGTAGCAACAAAAGAGCGCAAACCGCCGTGTTGGGTCAACCCGTTATTGATCGCCCCCATACCGTGCTCTCTCACACCAAAATGAATATTTCTGCCACTATAATTCTCTTTTTGGAAACTTGCTTGGTTGTCAAGCTTAACGGAATTCGAGCCTGCCAGGTCTGCTGAACCACCAATCAATTCAGGCAGTTCTTTAGCGAGAGCGTTCAAAACCTTGCCCGATGCTGCCCGGGTAGCCAATCCCCTGGCATCGGCTGGGAAGGTGGGAACCGAATCCTGCCAGTTTTCAGGTAAATCTCCAGCCATAACACGTTCAAACTCACGAGCCTGATCAGGCTGCTTCTGACGGTATTCATCGAATTTCTTTTTCCATTCAATTTCTGCCTGGCTGCCCCTGGTCAACGCTTCGCGATAATGAGCCAATACTTCTTCACTGACATAAAAATGCGGTTCAACTGGATATCCGAGAGCTTTCTTCGCACCGTCCAGCTCTTCATCGCTGGGAATGCCCGAGTGGGCCGCCGGGTTATCAGCCCAGGTGGGAAAGCCAAAACCAATAATTGTCTTGCAGATAATCAGCGAAGGGCGAGGGTCAGCCTTGGCCGCCTGGATCGCGCGGTCGATTTCGCTGATGTTGTTGCCATCCGCTACATGCAGCACCTGCCAGCCATAAGCCTCGTAACGTTTGCCGCGGTCTTCCGTAAAGGCAATATCTGTTCTGCCATCAATCGTGATGTGATTATCATCGTAAAGACAGATGAGTTTTCCCAAACCGAGGTGTCCTGCCAGAGAAGATGCTTCAGAAGTCACGCCTTCCATCAGGTCGCCGTCACTGGCAATCACGTATGTATAATGATCGACAATTTTTTCTACTTCTGTATTATAGGTTGCCGCCAGATGGGCTTCAGCCATTGCAATACCCACCGCGGTTGCCAGCCCTTGCCCAAGCGGACCAGTTGTCGTCTCGACACCGGCTGTATGCTTATATTCCGGGTGACCGGGAGTCAGACTGCCCACCTGTCTGAAGGTTTTCAGCTGCTCCATCGTCATTTCTTCATAACCTGTCAGATAAAACAGGCTATAAAGCAACATGGATCCATGACCACCAGAAAGAATGAAACGGTCGCGGTCTGCCCACTTTGGATTGGCAGGATTGTAGCGCATGTGTTTGGTAAAAAGAGTGTAAGCCATTGCCGCGGTGCCCATAGGCAGGCCAGGGTGACCTGAATTTGCTTTCTTTATCGCATCAGCGCTCAGGAATCTGATTGCGTTTAAGGCTTCCTCTTGGAGTGGAGTATTCGCTTGCATAGTTCTCCTTTATTTCGTGGTTGTGGTTTTAATGAAGTCTAACCAGTTTATTGTACTTGATGTTACTGGTAATTACAGGTTGAATCCTGTGCAAAAACAAACAAGGCCGCAGAAGCAGCCTTGTTTGTATAATTGTTATTTAATATTTAATTTCTGCTTTCAACTTCAGCGTTAAGGAAGGCAATAACCTCAGCTTCGGTTTCAAGGTTTTGTACCTTTTTCGCTATCGTTTCAGTTTCTTCTTTAGTAAATAACGACAAAGTGCGTTTTACCCGCCCGATATTGGCTGCGTTCATACTGAACTTTCGCAAGCCAAGCCCAAACATTGCCAGGGCACCAAGATGTTCTCCTGCCAGCTCACCGCAGACAGAGATCGGTTTGCCTGCTCTGTTGAACTCACAGAAAATGCGTCCCAACATACGGAACATTGCGGGTGACATGCTTTGATAATAACTGGTTATCGCAGGATTCATACGGTCAACGGCATGCAGATATTGGGTCAGGTCGTTTGTGCCTACACTGGCAAAATCGACTTCTTTCGCTGCCAGGTCAGAGATCATCGCAATCGATGGGATCTCAATCATGATCCCGATATTGATCTTTTCATCAAATGCAATCCCCACGTTACGTAATTCCTGCTTTACTTCTTCAACGACTGCCTTGGCAGCACGAATGTCATCAATCGTCCCTACCATTGGGAACATGATCTGCAATGGACCAAAAGCCGAGGCTCTCAGCGCTGCTTTCAGCTGGGTTTTAAACATATCCTTGTGATCCAGGCACAAGCGCAGGGCGCGGTTACCCAAAAATGGATTGTCTTCTTTGGGCATTTCCATATAACGAAGCGTTTTATCTCCGCCGATATCCAGTGTGCGCAGGGTTACCGGGTTGCCCATGGCATTTGCCAAAACTTTTTTATAGGCGTCAAATTGCTCTTGTTCGGTAGGCATATATTCGCTGCCCATATACAGAAACTCAGTTCGGAACAAGCCTACAAAATCTACGTATTTAAAACCATCTTCCGGTTCTGTTCCGCCTATATTCAAACCGATGCTATAGCGTTCTCCACTTGCAACCAGGGGAATCTTGTCCACGTATTCGCTGGTTTCCCGTTCTTCCTTAA
>CAZMZQ010000140.1:0-3933 GCA_964570745.1 uncultured Anaerolineaceae bacterium | reverse complement strand
ACGTTGAACAATCAAACGGCATAATTATTCTGGTTTTAAGATAAAATAGAAAGAATTCGCGGTTTAGCGAGGGAATATTTATCCAAAAAAGGATTCTATGGCAATCGCTGAAATTGTAACAATCGGAACCGAATTGCTTCTCGGTGAAATTCATGACACAAATTCTAAGTTTATCGCTCTTGCTCTGCGAAATATCGGCGTAGACCTCTATCGGCTCACAACAGTAGGTGACAATGTGCAGCGAATCACGTTCACATTGCTGGAAGCCATGATGAGGGCTGATATCGTCATTACCACTGGCGGGCTTGGTCCGACAGTTGACGATCCAACACGCCAGGCAGTTTCAGACGCGTTTAACGTCCCCCTTGTCTACAAAGAGGAGCTCTGGGAGCAAATTCTCGAACGTTTCAAACTCTTTCATCGCACCCCCAGCGATAATAACAAACGCCAGGCCTTCATTCCTGCAAATGCCATTCCTATTAGAAATGATGTTGGAACCGCCCCGGCTTTCGCTGTGGAACTGGGCGTTAAGACTTTGATATCTTTACCAGGTGTTCCCCGCGAGATGGAGCATCTGATGAATAGTTTTGTTGTAGATTATCTTAAAGACAGATATAACCTGCAGGATGAAATTATCCTTCCATGGGTCGTTCACACAATCTCACTAGGCGAATCGAGCATTGACGAAATCATCGGTGATATGGAAGAACTGAGCAACCCAACCGTTGGTTTGGTGGCACATCCTGGTCAGACAGATATCCGTGTTACCGCGAAGGCACGTTCAACAGAAGAAGCACAGCAAATGATGATGCCCGTTCTCGAAGAAATTAAACAGAAATTGGGAAAATTTGTTTTTGGAGAGAACGAAGATACGATTCAATCTATAGTGTCAGCTTTGCTTCAAGAAGAAGGCGTTAGAATCACTGTAATTGAAGCCGGAACAGACGCAGTTGTCGCTAAAGCTTTGTCTGAACATTTATCCCCTGAACAATTGAGCAGCGAATTGCTTGAGGTCAACATCAGTCATTCGACCTTTAAGAGCCTCATGCAGGAATATCGTGATCAGAAGCAATCAGACCTTGTTTTAGGTTTGATGCTGAATTTGCAAGATGACCAACAAGAGTTATTTGTGGCATTGCTCGACAATGAAACCGTTACTGAGTATCAACGTTTGTATGGTGGACCTACAGGCGATGCCAAAAGATGGGCATTGAATGTCAGCCTTGATTTAGTTAGAAATAATTTTATTGAAGATAATTAGAAAGGATTCGGATGGAAACAGTAGAGCTTATTTTAAAAAACGCAATTGTTCTCAGCATGGACTCTCAATTTTCATTGTATGAACCCGGAGCAGTGGCAATCCAGGGAGATCATATCGTTGATGTCGGACCCGAAGAACAAGTTTTAGAAAAATATATGGCTGACTCAGTCCACGATTGTGGAGGCAAAGTGCTCATGCCAGGGATGGTCAATACCCATACTCACGTGCCGATGACGTTGTTACGGGGACTGGCAGATGATCTGCGCCTCGACGTCTGGCTAATGGGTTATATGATGCCTGTTGAGAGAGAGTTTGTTTCACCCGATTTTGTAAGGCTGGGCACCAAGTTAGCCTGTGCAGAACTGATAAAAACTGGCGTTACTACCTTCAATGATATGTATTATTTTGAAGATGATGTTGCCGAAGCTACAGCCGAATCGGGGATGCGCGCCGTTGTTGGTCAGACAGTGATGAAATTCCCTTCTCCAGATGCAGCTTCTTTTGAAGACTCAATCGGTCATTGTAAAAAACTGATCGATAAATGGACGGGGCACCCTCTTATCGTGCCCGCTATAGCTCCGCATGCAGTTTATACCTGCACACCCGATGTTTTGACAGCCTGTGTCGAATTAGCCAAAGAAAACGATACGATCGTCCATTTTCACGTCTCTGAAACTCACGACGAAGTGCAAAACTTGCGCGACGAACATGGTATTCCCGTGATTCCCTATGTTCGGAAGTTTGGCATGTTGGAAACCAAGTTAGTCGCCGCACATTGTGTCTTTGTAGACCACGGCGAGATCAGGTCAATGCGAAACGCAGGTGTAGGGATCGCACACAACCCGACCTCAAATCTCAAATTAGCCTCCGGGTTTGCACCAGTGGCTGAAATGATAAATCTCGGCTGCAATGTTGGTATTGGAACAGATGGAACTGGTTCGAATAATGATCTGGATTTTTTTGAAGAAATTCGGTTGGCAAGTTTTATTGCCAAACCTGTTGCCGAAGACCCAACAGCACTCCCTGCAAGGCAGGTTTTGGAAATGGCAACAATCATGGGCGCCAAAGCAATTCACATGGGGGATATTATTGGCAGTCTTGAACCAGGCAAACGGGCAGATATTATCCTGGTGGATATATCACCTATCCACAATCAGCCCCGTTTCAGGCGTGATCCTGAAGGTATTTATGCTCAATTAATCTATGCCTCCAAATCAACTGATGTTACCGACGTGATGGTCAATGGACAGTGGTTAATGCGCGAAAAAGTCCTCACAACTTTGGACGAAGAAGACCTGATCAGACAAGCAAATGTTGTTGCGAATAAGATAGATAAATTCCTGCGCGGACGTGAAGAATCCGTCCACTCAAAACTAATTGCTATTGGCGGTGCTGCCGAAGAAGAGAGCTTCGAAGTTCAGGCAAAAGTCACGATAGAGGATCGCAGCGCAATAATTGATGCTTTGCACAATCAGGGAGTAAAGATCCTGCGTAAGCGTCACTATCACGAATTTGACACCTATTTTGCGTTTGATGACGAGGAGCAAGGAGTCTTGCGGTACCGTGAGGACGAATTCCTAAATGAAAAGGGTAAGGTTGAAAATGTTCGCTCTCGCCTGACCCTCATAGGAGAAAGAGTTGACGAGAAAAACGGTCAGATACAAAATGTTCTGCTCTCAAGAACTCGCTATTTTGCGCCTGCAACCCATAGCCTACGTTTTTATACCGAGTATTTCAAGCCAACCCGGTCCATCGAAATTGAAAAAGACCGCTTACGTTATCAAATTGAGTTCAAAGGTACTGAATTCTTCGTAAATCTCGATACGATATTAAAACCCGAACTTGGGAAATTCCTCGAAATCAAGAGTCGAACCTGGAGCAGGGAAGATGCGGATAACAAAACTGCATTGATCCAGGAGTTGTTCAAACAATTGGGGATTGTCACTGACCAGTTGGTAACCGAAGATTATTTACAAATGGCCAAATCAGCTAATCGAAATGTAAGGTAAAATAAACATGGTTAAAAAACTTAATGTCCTGTTCGCCTCAGCGGAAGTTGCTCCGTTTGCAAAGACCGGGGGTTTAGGTGATGTAGCTGGAGCACTACCGGCGTCTCTTCTGTCGAATTTCTCAGAACAACTTGACATCAGGATCATTATGCCGTTTCATGCTGCAGTCAAGACATGGAACCCGCAAAGACATAGAATCGGCGAGTTCAGCTTCAGCGCTAATGAGAGGCAAATTGACTGCGAACTCTTCGTTACCGAAAACAATGGTGTCCCGGTTTATCTACTGGACAGTCAGGATATTAACCATGACTCTCCGATCTATCACGGAGATTGGCAGCTCGACGGGCAAAAATATGCAAGCTTTTCTTTAACTTTGCTCGAAGCTGCCCTTTACCTCAACTGGCATGTTGATATTCTTCATGCAAACGACTGGCATACTGCTCTATCGGTATACGCCTTGAAAACGCGTTATAAGAATGATCCGTTCTTTGCCGATGTAAAAACTGCTTTGTCTATTCACAATTTACCCTATAACGGCTGGGGTTCACAGGACGCGATGGCAGCCTTAGGTTACAAAGCCAGCAATGACCCGGATTTACCCGACTGGGCAAAATATACCCCCCTGCCAATGGGTATTTCAACAGCAGACAAAATTATTGCTGT
>CAZMZQ010000139.1:0-3948 GCA_964570745.1 uncultured Anaerolineaceae bacterium | reverse complement strand
GCATCATTGGTTCAACTTTCCCTGGAATTGTCAAACAAGGAGTTATCAAGTCTTCAGCAAATATGCACAAGGATTGGGTCGGTGCGAACCTGGCTGATATGATTGAAATGGAAACTGGTGAACGTGCTTACGTCCTAAATGACGCAGATGCTGCCGGCATGGGGGAGATGAGATTTGGTGGTGGAGAAATTCGAAGTAAAAGCGTTGTCCTCTTTTTAACTATCGGAACGGGGATAGGTTCTGCACTTTTTGTGGAAGGCAATTTACTTCAGAACACTGAACTGGGTCACATGTTGGTTAACAAAATGGAAGCTGAACATTATGCTTCTGGTGCAGTGAAAAGAATTGAGAAGCTGACCTGGAAACAATGGGCTACCCGGTTCAACGAGGTGCTTTTGGCATATGAATTCTTACTCAATCCGGATATTTTCATTCTTGGAGGGGGTGTGAGCAGTCGTTTTGAAAAATTTGAACGTTATTTTACCGTTGAGACCAAGGTGATTCCGGCGAAACTTGAAAACCTGGCTGGAATAATCGGGGCTGCCATGGCAGCCAAAGAAAAACTGAGTTGACAACCAAAGACGAGAGGAATTCAAGCAGGTGTTGTAAGCAATGCCTGTTTGTTAATTATGTCAAATAATAAAGCTATTCAAGAGAAACCTTTGATTCTCCTCCTTGTCGGAATATTGGCGGTCTCTTCTGCAGCTATTCTGATCAGGTTGGCACTCCCGCTTGCGAGCCCTCTCGCAATTTCTTTTTATCGGATGCTTTTTTCTTCGATAATTGCTTTAGTTATTTATCGGATTACACACTCAGGTCAAAAGGTTTCTCTATCAAAAACTCAGATCCTCTTACTGGGATTAGGGGGCATATTTTTGGCACTTCATTTTGTCAGCTGGACCTGGTCGCTGGATATGGTTTCTGTCAGTAGCTCGGTTATATTTGTGACAACAACACCCCTGTGGGTTGGTTTGTTATCTCCTGTCATTTTTAAAGAAAAGGTTCCCCCAAAATTTTACATAGGTGTAGGTTTGGCGATAATTGGCGGTTTATTGATTGCGCTGCTATCGAATAGTAAAACAGTCGCAAACGGACCACAAAGCTCAATTTTGGGCTTGTTTTTAGCTTTGGTCGGAGCCTGGATGGCTTCTGGTTATTTCATCATTGGTAAAAAACTGACCGGCACTATACCAACAGAGCTTTACGTAACAATCGTTTATTCGGTTGCTACAATCGTTCTCAGTGTTTTTATGGTAATTGAACAGAAAGCAACCCTGACCGTCTATCAGCCATCGGTTTATGTGCTTTTTTTGTTAATGGCAATCATTCCACAGACACTGGGTCACACATCGTTCAATCTCGCACTAAACACGCTTACCGCCCGAATTGTTTCGTTAGCACTTTTATTCGAACCGGTTGGTTCAACAATACTGGCAATTTTTCTTCTAAAAGAGATACCGTCAGCTGTTGAAATTGCTGGCGGTATCTTCATTTTGACAGGATTGGTGATTGGATTAAAAGCAAATCCTAATGCGGGCTAACTTCATCTCCCCGATGAGAAGCGACCCAGTTGGAATATTTTTCTTTTTCGGTCAATGAAAGCCGGCTGAAGAGCAAATTAATTTTTCGGATTTTATCCGCCAGATCAATTGTGGCATCATTGGCAGACATACGCCATTTCCAATTGCCGTCCATTTTTCCAGGAAGATTAAAACGGGCTTGTGAACCCAATCCAAGAAAATCTTGTAATGGAGCCAATGAGAAATTTGCTACGGATTGCCAGACGCCTCTGATCATAGCCCACGAGGCATCGCCTTCGTTATCAAATCCCAGATAATCACGACAAAATTGTTGTTCAAATTCGGTTGCGTCATCAAACCAACCCCTGGCTGTGTTGTTATCGTGGCTACCGGTATAAGCAAAACAATTTACCGGATAATGATGAGGAAGAAAGTCATCTTCAGGATCACCCGAAAATCCAAATTGAAGGATTTTCATACCTGGCAAACCAAATCCGTCCCGTAAGCTCTTAACATCCGGGGTAATCACACCCAAATCCTCAGCAATGATTGGGAGATTTGGAAAGTGTTTTTTCAGTTCGTTGAACAGTTCGAGAGCAGGTCCTGGGATCCATTCACCCTGAATTGCGGTTTCATTTCCGTAAGGAACATGCCAGGCTGCCGCAAAACCCCTGAAATGATCAAGCCGTACCATGTCCACCTGCTCGAGGATCGAACGCAGGCGTGATACCCACCAGGTGAAGTCAGTTTCCTGATGAAACTTCCAGTCATACAAAGGGTTTCCCCACAATTGTCCGGTCTCAGAGAAATAATCCGGGGGCACTCCAGCAACAAAAGTCGGATTGAGGTCTTCATCCAGAAGGAAAAGCTCCGGGTTTGCCCAGACATCGGAACTGTCAAGCGAGATTACAAAAGGCATATCTCCAATGATTCGGATGCCTTTTTGATTGGCGTAATCTTTAACCCGCGCCCATTGACGGAAAAATAAAAATTGGTTGAATTTATGTTTTTGAATCGTGTCTGCCAGCTTAGCTTTTGCTTCTTCAATTGCTTCAGGCTGACGGGTTTTCAATGGTGTGGGCCATTCGATCCATGAATGTAAGTCTTGAGATTCTTTGATTGCCATAAACAACGCAAAATCGTCCAACCACTCTTTTTTCTCATCAGAAAAAGCTTCAAATTCTCTCAAAAGAGCTGGTTTGGCTTTATCACGAAATGTTATGAAGGCTTTGTTTAATAAAAGAGTTTTCCATTCGATCACAGGGCCATAATCGACCTCATTCAGGGGGAAGTCGGGTCGTTCCTTCAAATCCTGAATACGAAGAAGTCCTTCTTCAAAAAGGACTAATGGGCTGATCAAAAAAGGGTTACCTGCAAAAGCTGAAAAGCATTGGTAAGGCGAGTCGCCATAACCCGTAGGTCCAAGTGGCAAAATCTGCCACAACTGAGTGCCTGAGTGATCCAGAAAATCAATCCAACGGAAAACTTCTGGTCCGAGGTCTCCAATCCCATCCGGTCCTGGCAGGCTGGTAGGATGGAGTAATATTCCGGATTTGCGGTCTAAATTCATCTGAGTTGTCCTTCTAATCGGTTATTGTCTGATAAGTCTCCAGATATTTCCTGGCAGAAGTTTTCCAGGAGAAATCAGTTTTCATAGCATTCAATTGCATCAACTGCCATTGTTCCTTATCCTTAAAAACATCTAAAGCGAGTTTGATTGCGTTAACCAGACCAGCAGTGTTTTTTTGCGTATACAGGAACCCTGTCGCTGTTTTCGGATTGGCGGAATAATCGATAATAGAATCTGCCAGTCCACCTGTCGAAGTTGCAACCGGCAGATTTCCATAGCGCATCGCAAACATTTGCGAAAGGCCGCATGGTTCGTAAAGCGAAGGCATGAGGAAAATGTCTCCCGAAGCGTATAGAACCCGCGCAATCACGTCATCATACTTGATAAAACCAGCCATTCTGTCCGAATATTGACTGGTCAGCTCACGTATTGATTCTTCTAATTGATGATTTCCTGAACCAAGGACGACAAATTGCCATTTCTCATCGAGCAGTTGAGGGAGCGCTTCAAGAATAGCGGGAACCCCTTTTTGTTCTGTTAAACGTGTCACAATTACAAACAGTGGAATATCCTCACCAACCTCGAAATCAAGAGCCTTTTGAAGGTCAAGTTTATTTTTATTCCGTTTATCAAGTTCACCGACATAAAAATTTTGAGATATAGATTCGTCGTCAGACGGATCCCAGGCTGATTCATCAATTCCATTCAAAATACCCATAACTCTATCAGAATGCTTGCGTAGATAATCTTCCAATCCGCAGCCATATTCAGGGGTCAAAATTTCCCGTGCGTATCCAGGCGACACAGCAATAATTTTGTCTGCTGTTGAAATACCCATTGGCAGGGGGGTATATTTTG
>CAZMZQ010000138.1:0-3966 GCA_964570745.1 uncultured Anaerolineaceae bacterium | reverse complement strand
TAGGAACCCGGCTTTCAATTAACGATGTTTTGTTCTTAACAAATCTTCCAGCGTAAAGGTTTGTCTTCGAGGACATTCACAACTTCAGAAGCAATATCTTCTGCTGCGCGAAGCTGCGCTTCGATGGTCTGACCACCGATATGGGGGGTGGCGATAACCTTGCCGTGTTTTACCATCTCCCAGTCCAAAGGAGGTTCTTTTTCGTAAACGTCAATTGCAGCTCCGGCAACCTTGCCTGATTGGAGAGCTTTCAACAAGGCTGCGTGATCAATCACGCCCCCTCGGGATGCGTCGACGATATAAACGCCATCTTTCATCCTGGCGAAGGCTTCGTCATTGAGCAAATGTTTTGAATCTGCGGTGAGAGGCAGATTAAGGCTGATGAAATCGGAACGTTCGAGAAGCTCATCCAGGTGGACCTGTTCGAAGCCTTTTTGCCGCACCAACTCAGGATCCCAGGTGCGTTTGTAGACGATAACATTCATACCCATTGCAGCTGAATATTTTGCTACCAGCTGACCAATATTGCCAAAGCCGATCATTCCGAGGGTTTTACCCATGAGTTCAACCCCCATGAGTTCTTTTTTAGCCCAGTCTTCATTTTTCATTGCGGCATCTGCGCGGGGCAGTTCGCGTGAGAGTGCGAAAATCATTGCCATAGAAAGTTCGGCTACTGCTTCAGAAGTAGCAACAGGGCAATTAACAACGGTGACGCCGTGCTCTTTGGCTGCTTCGAGGTCGATGTTATCCACACCAACGCCAGCTCGTCCAACTACTTTGAGATTTTTGGCAGCTTCGAAAACTTCACGAGTGACCTTTGTGCGACCGCGTACGATCATTCCGTGGTAATCGCCGACTTCTTGCAAAAGTTGAGCTGCGTCGATCCCTTTTCTGTCAACGGCTTCGCCGACCTGGTTGATTAGGTCCTTTCCAACACTTTCCAAGCCGTCTGTGATGATTACTTTCCATGCCATAACTTACATTCTCCTTTTTTATGGTGATAAATCAATTGTACTATCTTAAACCACGGACGTCACCTTTTCGATAGGTGAATCCGATCGAATCAAAGTATTCCAAGGCCGCTGCAGCGTACTTTCTGCTGGTTTTAAATCTATCTCGTAACTGTGCCAGGCTGACCTCTCCGTTTTTTTGAATTGTTTCATTAACCCAGGTTTGCATCTCAGCGATTGCATCAGGGGTAAACAGAACCGAATCAGAAACAGCAACCAATCGTCCAGAGGAAATTAAGCCTTCTAGCAAGTCTGGGCCAATAACGAGTAAAACCTGGTTTTTGTCTGGGGGGCTAAAGGGGTTGGCTTTGAAATCGGCTAAAACAGGTGCAACCGTCTGCTCCTGGGTTTGTGTCAATACAACCAAGTGATCGATAGCCCAAACCAAACTCCCCTTTGCGATTAATAGCTTAGCGTCTGCAAGTAAGGACAAGACCGGGTCAAATAATGCCTGGGATAACCCCAGGCTGCTTTTGAATTCTTCCCTGGGCATGCCTGCTTTGAAAGGGTAGGAATGATGGTAAGTGTTTAAAGTGTATTTTGATTTCTGCGATATTTCTTCCCAATAGGTACGGCTCATAAACGTGGTTTTGGCGAAGTTATTCCCAGGCTGTAATAAGACTATCTGCCCTTCCTTCTGCAGATTAGCCAACACTTCAAACAATTGTTCTTTAGGAAGGGCGGATTTTGCCTCGAGATTTTGAAAGCTGGAAGTTTTCTGGTTTTCAATGATCTGACTCACCAGTTCTTGTGTGCTTGCGCTTAACATTTTGTCCATTCTTTCCAGGTTGGATTGATTAAATCGCTTATAAGCCAGCTGTGGATCCGGATCCAGAACAACACCACCTCCAAGAGTTTCGGAAGGGGATGGCATGCGCAGAATAAAACGATCTCCCTTGGCGGCCACCACGGGATGATCTGGGCGTAACTGGATAAAGGCTCTATCACCGGGATCCAATCGATTGGTGCCGAGCAGACGAAGCGTGGCGGTGGTTTCGGTGGATCCAATGAACAACTTGACCTGCATATTGTGTTTGATTGCAAAAGGGCTTTCAGACAAGAGTCGGAAATCTGCGTCCAGAAACCGGGTTGGTTTGTAATCACCAGTATGGGCAATTACATCCCCACGGACAATATCCTGGTAATTCAGGTTGACAATGTTTACAGCTGCCCGATAACCCGGTTCAATTTTCTGTAGTTTATGGTGATGGTTTTGGAGCCCCCGAATGCGCCCGGTTTTGCCTCCCGGCAGGCAAACGACCTCATCGCCTAATGCAAAACTGCCGTCGAGCAAGGTGCCTGTAACCACGGTGCCAAAACCTGTCAAAGTGAAAACACGGTCTACAGGTAAACGTGGTTTTCCAAGGTTTTTACGGTCGGGGATACCAACCAGAGCCATTTCAAGTGCCTCTAACAACTGCGGCACACCAGCCCCGGTTTTTGCAGATACCGGGACTATTGTAGCTTCTAATAGCGTCGTACTGCTGAGCAGTTCGCGTATGTCCATTTCCACCATTTCTAACCATTCAGGGTCAGTTACCAGGTCGGTTTTTGTCAATGCGACTACACCCCGGTCGATTTCCAAGAGATCGAGGATTGAGAGGTGTTCCCTGGTTTGTGCAGAAATCCCTTCATCTGCTGCGATAACCAACAGGACGGCATCGATCCCGCCGATACCCGCGAGCATGTTGCCGATAAAGTCGCGATGTCCGGGGACATCAATAATGCCGATCTCTTCGCCACGTGGCAAACGCAGAGAAGCGAAACCTAACTCGATAGTCATTTCACGGACTTTTTCTTCCTTGAGGCGATCGGGATTAGTTCCGGTCAAGGCGGCAATCAAGGTTGATTTCCCATGATCAACGTGACCGGCAGTTCCAATAATGTACATACTTAGCTTTTTTTGTTCTCGATTAACGGACCAATATTCTGGATAGCTTCCTGGTATGTAACGAGAACCGATTGAAAGTGCCTGACAGTTTCACGACCTAACGCATCCAGCTCGTCGCGTAGGATCGCCGTCAGATCGTCGATTTCCTGTAGTTGATGGGTGAAATCAGCATATTTTTGGGTGGTTTCTCGGGTTTGCTCTTCTTGTATCAACATGTAATTTGTCCAGCGCTTTACATCATCCGATTTGAAATTAGTCCATTCCTGACGGTAACGATCGTCATTGAGTCTTTGCAATTCTGTGATTTCATTGATGCGGCGTTCAAAACGCTGGGTAACCTCTTCAGCGTTCTGGATGGTTTTGGCGGCAGATGAGCGCATTTTTTCAAACGTTTCGATTTGAGAATCCAGGTTGGCAATAAACTGATCTATCTCTGTAAAACGTTTCTCCCAATTTGTGAAGACTTTATCTTTATCCAGAAGGGAGTTGTTGATCCGATCGATGAACTGAGATTGATTTTCACGACGGTCTTTTTCGTTACTTTGCAGTTCTGCAATTCGAGTGTCAAGTGTACGGAAACTGTCAGAGAAACTGTCAAAACGACCACGTGTTTCTTCCAGACGCTTACGAGCAGAGGCTACCTCACCTTGTAAATCAGTAATTCGTTTGGCTTCCTGTCGGCGACCTTCTTCAAGAAGATGAAGTGAGCGGCGGTAGTCTTCGTCGAAACGCTCTACATCCTGAACTTTAATTTTTAATTCCTCATTCAACCGAACCAGCCGAGAGTCCTCGGCTTTAAGTGCGCCGATATCTCCGAGAAAAGAGTTAACTATTTCGATGAGCGGATATAGTTCGGCTATCGTCTTTTTGGTGGAATCCAACTCTACTTTGGAACGCTTCTGAGCTTCGTTAAGGTTGTTTTCAGCCCGTTCACTTGCTTCCCGGATTTGCTTTGTTAAATCATTATTGAGCCTTGCAATCTGGTTTTCATATTTATCCATGTTGCTGATTTGGGTTGTATTACGGTTAACCAATAGGTCCAGCTCCTTGATCTGTTTGCGCAAG
>CAZMZQ010000137.1:0-4012 GCA_964570745.1 uncultured Anaerolineaceae bacterium | reverse complement strand
GGGTGGGGGTGGTGGAGGTACCTGTTGACCCGGTTTGGTTGATTATGATGGTGAAGATGAAAGTGTCAGAATAAGAATAAGCACCAGTGGGGTCGGTATAGGTGGCGACGGCCTGAATTTGCCCGGAATATTTCCAGGTGGACAGGTCATTAACCTTGAATATGTGAGTGGCATTTACATAATTTCCAGATTCAAGGCTGCCATCCGGACCACTTAACCGCGCATCGATTTCATAAAATGTAATGACAGATCCATCGAGGGGGTCAAAATCCTGAGATGAGAAGGTCATGACGATATTGTTAGCGAACTCTTTACCGTTATTTGCAAGAGTGAATTTCAATCCAAAGGTGCCATACGGATTAACGCTTTTTGTGCCATTATCGGTATGGTATTCAGAGATATACAACAATGGTCTCTGTTCTCCTTGAGCAAAAGGTGCCGGTTGCTGCGCCGGATCAATCACACTTCCCGGGTTCCAGTTCCAGGGAGCTGGCGTGGGTTGAGTGGGCGGGTCGACCCACTGACCAACTGCTGGCTTTACCAAAGCCGGCAGCAGCAGGAGGGAAAAAACCAGGCTGAAAATTAAGACGTACTGTGTATTTTTCTTCATACTTTACCTCTAAGAAGTGATCGAAATCGATTCCAAATATTTTGATTCATCCACCAATTTTCCGTCCGTCAGGTAAATACGGTGGGTGGCATAGTTGAGCATGCGCGGGTCGTGGCTGGCAACCAGGATGGTCTTGCCGGCTTTGCAAAGTTCGTCCAGTATGGTCATGATTGCGATACCACTGGTTGTATCCAGGTTGCCGGTTGGTTCGTCTGCGAGGATTAATGGGGGGTCATTGACCAATGCGCGTGCCACGGCGACGCGCTGCTGCTGACCGCCTGAGAGCTCGGTTGGTCGGTGTCCGATGCGGTCTTCCAACCCGACCTTGACCATCAGGTTTTCAGCGATTTCAATTCGGTTTTTCTTCTTCACTCCTGAAAAACGCAGTGGAAAAGCAACATTTGCCTCAGCAGTCAGGTTGGCGACCAGGTTAAAGCTCTGGAAGATGAAACCAATTTTGTTACGGCGGTAGTCCGCGAGGGCGTTTTCGTCCATTTTTTCGATTTCAGTTCCGTCTATGATGATATTGCCAGAGGTGGGCCAGTCCAACCCGCCAACAAGATAGAGCAAGGTGCTTTTTCCGGAGCCACTGGGACCCATCACCACGGTAAATGAACCACTTGGGATGCTCAGATCGAGCCCGTCGAGGGCATGTACTTCATTATCTCCCATTTTATAGGTTTTTCGGAGGTTAATCGTTTGAACAAAATTTTCTGTCATAAAAACTTGTCCCTTTAGAAATAAAAGCTTGCGCCGCTGACGCTCAACCCGCTTAACAGGCTTCCGACCAGGCTTGGGATGCCCAAAAGCAAGAGCATAATGAGGGCGGCGATCAGGGTAGCGGTCACGGCTTTTCGCTGCTTGAGACCGGAGACCTGGATAGCGCCGATCACCAGCAAAACAACAAAAAGCAGCCAGTATATGTCGAAATAACCAAGAACACCGCGCAGCCAGGCGATAAAACCGCCGGCTTGGGCATCGACAAGGTTGGAGAGACCGGGATATTCGATGAGCTTTTTGCTGAAACCGATGACGAAGAATTTAACCAGCTCGCGCAGCCCAAAAGGCACCATCGCCCAGGCGACGATATTCCCAATTTTAAGGCGAGGCGCGCGGCTGCCGGTGAGCGTCAGAACCAGGTAGAGGATGCTCGCCATCAACAGGCTGAAGATGAAATAACCGGCGACCCCGCTCAGGATTGGGAACACGTACATGAAAATCGGGGAGCCCTGGTTTTGCTGGGCTTCGAGATATTGCTGTTGCTGCTGCTCGGACCACCATTGGAAATCGTCTGGCAGTGTTGCGCCCATCTGCAGCTGCTGGCGTTTGATCGGGGCAGCTACCAAAACAGCCAGGATTACTAAAATGAAAATAAATACCAACGGAGTTAGTTTGTTTGGTTGATCTTCGGCTGCAACCCTGCCCATGGTTGCGCGGGGTTTGATGAACAATTGTGGCAGCCACTTCAGGTAGCCTTTGGGTGGTTTTTTGTCGTTTTTTTGTTCTTTTGGTTGTTTCATAGGCAGCCTCAATCAACCTGCAGGTTTCAGGATTTAATACAGACGCTTCGTGAGGGCGAAAAGTTCCAGTTGGGTTAAGTGTATCGCAGATCGGGGTTGGCTGATAGCGAAAAGGGCATAGCTGATAGGGGACAGAGAAAAAGGAATAGCCGTACGTCGAAGATCCCCGAAGCGAAGCGCAGGGGAGCGGGGGTTTATCTCCCTCCGCTTACACTCATATAAACACAAAAAGAAGCTCAGGATGACAGTTACGAGAGTCAAGATCCTTTGAAAAAGAGGCTCAGGATAACAGGTTCTCTTTGCCATCCTGGTTTTCATTGACCGGAAGCAGCCAGACAAAACCATAGGGCTCAAGAGTGTAGTCGCCGGGCAGGATCGTTTCTCCGCTCAAGACATCAATAAACTTCTCCGCTGTTTCTGAGATCCAGCCCTTAACCGGGACATTGCGCAGGTTATTCAACACCACTATGCGTGAATTTTGCCATTTCCGCTGATAAGCGACCACAGCTTTGGACTCAAAGCTAAACGAGCGCCAGCTGAAGTCGCCCCTGCCAAACGCTGGATATTGCTTTCGGACAGCGATCAGGTGGCGCACCTGGTTTAAAAGCGAGTGCGGATCGTTTTCCTGGGCTGCGACGTTCACTTTTTGGAAGCCGTAAACAGGGTCGGAGATTACCGGGGCATACAAACGTTCGACAGGTGCTTCCGAAAAACCAGCATTCGGGCTGTTATCCCACTGCATTGGCGTTCTCAGACCGTTGCGGTCAAAGAGGTCAACATTATCCCCCATGCCGATTTCGTCACCATAATAGAGGAAGGGCGAGCCCACCATGGTGAGCAGCATGGAATGGAGCAACAAAATCCTGCGCGGGTCGTTTTCCACCAACGGGGCGAGCCGGCGGCGAATACCCAGGTTGATGCGCTGTTTGGGGTCGGGCGCGTAGGTTTCCCACATCCACTTGCGCTCTTCGGGGGTGACCATTTCAAGGGTCAGCTCGTCATGGCAGCGCAAAAAAGTGCCCCACTGGCAGCCCTCCGGCAGCTCAGGGGTACGTGCGAAAATCTCTTCGATCGGAGTCCGGTCACCTCTAGCCAATGCCATATAAAGGCGCGGCATAAGTGGGAAGTGGAAATTCATGTGCATTTCGTCTCCGCTGCCGAAATATTCGATCACTTCTTCGGGCCACATATTGGCTTCGCTCAATAAAAGGGTATCCGGACTGTATTCGTCGATCAATTTGCGCATGCGTTTCAGAAAGGCATGTGTTTCAGGCAGGTTTTCGCAATTCGTTCCTTCCCGTTCGAAGAGATAGGGCGGGGCATCCACACGCAAGCCGTCTGCGCCGGCATCGATCCAGAATTTGACGATGTCGAGCATAGCTTGCTGAACTTCCTGGTTGTCGTAGTTGAGATCGGGCTGGCTGGAATAGAAACGGTGCCAGAAGTATTGCCCGCGCAGCGCGTCGAAAGTCCAGTTGGAGGTTTCGGTGTCGGTGAAAATGATGCGGGCATCGGTATATTTTTGATCGGTGTCGGACCAGACGTACCAATCGTGGTATTTGGCATGATCGGGGTGGTTGGGGTCGCGCGATGCCAGGAACCAGGGGTGTTGGTCGGAAGTGTGGTTGGGGATAATCTCAACGATGATGCGCAGCTCGCGTTTATGGGCTTCGCGGACCAGGGTTTTGAAGTCGTCAATGTTGCCATATGCAGGAAAAATGTCACAAAAATCACTGACGTCATAGCCATCGTCGCGAAGCGGGGAGGGCATGATCGGCAGCAGCCAGATTGCGTCTACACCCAGGTTTTTGAGGTAGTCCAGCCTGGTGATGAGCCCGGGCAGGTCGCCCCAGCCGTCACTGTTGGAATCTTGATAGGCGCG
>CAZMZQ010000136.1:0-4057 GCA_964570745.1 uncultured Anaerolineaceae bacterium | reverse complement strand
TTGAAGGACCAACCCCGGAATTCCAGGTGGTTACAGGTCAAAGCGCTCTTGAAGGATCACTTAACTGGGTTGGAAGTGTGATGGAAGGACCGTTCCTTTGTAACACTGCCTTTACCAATTTGCGCACACTTGACTCGCAAAAATTGCTCGATCGTTGCCTGGATACCTGGGCAGCCAAACAGACGATGTATCTTGAGTACAGGGACCGTATCGGTCTCCGCCAGGAAGATCCAATTGTCGCCGCTCGCGCTATTAGTGTTGAAGAAGGTGACATGCTGCTATTGTGGGTTCGTCAGGATCTGGCTGACTCGGAAGACGAAACAATTGAAGATATTGACGAGGACGACGATATCCCATTCTGATTTCGCTAAACAAATTTCCAAATAAAAACAGACTTTTGGTGTTGACCAAAAGTCTGTTTTATCAAAAGGAACTTATAAAGAAGCGTTTGGAACAAACCATCACATGGTTTCGAAATTCTCTTTATAGTGGATTCCCCAATTTTCCATGGCTTCAATAATCGGTCGCATGGATTCTCCCAGGTCACTCATAGCATATTCCACTCGTGCTGGAACTTCGGGATAAACGGTTCGTGTGATGATACCATCTGCTTCCAAAGAACGCAGACTCTGGGTTAAAACTCTCTGGCTGATACCATCCAAACTCTTCTGTAGTTCGTTAAAACGCCAGGGTCGGGCAAGAAGATTTCGCAGAATAAGGAGCTTCCATTTGCTTCCGATCAACTGAACGGTTGTTGCCACTAGACATGGCGGAAGTTCATCTTTCCTCTTCATTGTTTCACCTCTTTCTCTATTTTGAATGTTACTATCAATTTTACCTGTAACCAGCTTGCCGCGTGAAAAACCTTATCATCAACATATTTAAGGTATCAGAACAATAATAAGTAACAAAAAGGTGCGTACTTGTAGAAATCAAGAAGTTATATAGAATCAAATCAACAGAGGCAAAAAAAGCCACTGAATAACTTGAGGAGGTCGTAATTATGGCACTTTCAAACCTGGTTGGATGGGAAAAAGCAAATGTAAGCTCTGCTTGCGGAGCGAGTGACAAACCTGTCGATCAACCTGCTGGTTGTGGTGCAGCCGATAAACCTGCAGATCAACCTGCTGGTTGTGGTGCAGCCGACAAACCTGCAGATCAACTTGCAGGTTGTGGAGCGGCAGACAAACCTGCTGAAAAGCCAGCTGCTTGCGGTTCCGCTTGCGGTGCTGGTGACAACAAGTAGTTTTTTCCTCCCCCTTAGGGTCATTCCCGGCGGGAAAATTCCCGTCGGGAATGCTCATTGGACGAATTGCAATTTTAAATTTCTCTTTATCGCAAGGAAACTATCATGGCAGAATATTTTGCCTTTCAATGGCATTTAACAGATGAATGCGATCAGCGTTGTAAGCATTGTTATATCTTTTCGGACCGCAACTTCAAACAATTGAATTCAATGAGTTGGGAAAAAATCGAAGATACATTTTTCAATTGCCTGGATTTTTGTGAAGTTAACAAGCGTTTACCTTACTTCTACATCACCGGAGGTGACCCAATTTTGCACCCTGATTTTTGGAGACTTCTTAAACTTGTAAAAACACACGAAATCCCTTTTACAATTCTTGGTAACCCCTTTCATCTGAATGATGAAGTCTGCAAACGTCTAAAGAAATATGGCTGCCAGAAATATCAACTTTCTCTGGATGGAATTCGGGAAACTCATGACTGGTTTAGAATGCCAGGGAGTTTTGATATTACTCTGGAGAAGATCGACTGTATCAACCGGGCAGGGATACGGTCTGTTATCATGACAACAGTATCCAACAAGAATCTTAAAGAAGTTCCAGATATTATCGACACAGTTGTGGAGGCTGGGGTAAATGTCTTTGCTTTTGCACGCTATTGCCCCACCAGTGATGATCTGGACGCTGGAATCACTCCGCAGGAATATCGCACTTTGCTCGAGACTTGTGATCAAAAATTTCAGGAATATGAGGCGCAAGGTTGCGATACTTATTTCAATAAGAAAGATCATCTCTGGACTCTATACGATTATGAGAAAGGCAATTTTATCATTCCAGAAAATGCCCAGGAAGGCTTGATTTACAGCGGTTGCAATTGCGGTAATTGTCACTTAACCATTCTGCCTACTGGCGATATTTATGCCTGCCGTCGTGTGCAAAACAGCAAGGTCGGTAACGTGTTTGAAGACCGTCTTGCGGATGTTTGGGTATGCCAGATGGAACAGTATCGGCAATATGACAATTTTAAGAAGTGTTCAAAATGTGAATTATTAGCCTGGTGCCGGGGCTGCCCGGCGGTGGCAAGCGGTACCAGCGGTAATTTTTATGATGCAGATCCACAATGTTGGAAGGAGATTAGGGATTATGAAAGCTGTAGTATTGCGTGATATCACACCTGGAGATCAAGTTCATCTGGAAGAAATAGAAATCCCGAAGGTTCAACCTGGCTGGGTCTTGGTAAAGATTCGGGCTTTTGGAATGAATCATTCCGAGCAGATTTTAAGGCTATCAGAAATTCAGGCAGACTATATTAAAAAACCGGTGATACCAGGAATTGAGTGTGTTGGAGAAATATTCGACCCCTCCGATAGCCATTTAAAGATTGGGCAAAAGGTGATCTCATTTATGGGTGGAATGGGCAGGAGTTTCAATGGAAGCTATGCTGAATATGCTCTTCTGCCAACACAACAGGTTTTTACAATTGAATCAGATTTGCCATGGGACCGCCTGGCAGCCGTGCCCGAAACCTATTACACTGCCTGGGGTTCACTGTTTCAAAGCTTACATCTTCAGCAGTCTGACACATTATTAATCAGAGGCGGAACTAGTGGGCTCGGTTATGCTTCCATTCAGCTCGCGAAGTCATTGGGTTGCAAAGTGATCGCAACCACTCATCGCACCGATAAACTACCTTTGTTATCCAATGCAGATGAGGCGGTATTGGACACAGGCGTGCTTACCGGGAAGATATCAGGTGTAACTAAAGCACTGGAACTCGTTGGCTCAAGCACCCTACGCGACACGCTCACTGCGGTTGAAATAGGCGCGGTAGTCTGCAATACCGGTGTATTGGGGGGTGTTTATGCTTTGAACGGGTTTGACCCTATTAAAGAAATCCCAAATGGCGTATATCTGACCGGTTTTTTCAGTAATTATCCAACCCAAAAATCAGTTGACGATATCTTCGATTTTTTCAACCACCATAATTTCCAACCACAAATCGGACAAACCTTTAATTTTTCGGATATCCGAAGTGCATGTATTGCAGCCGATGCGGGAACAGTCAATGGAAAAATCGTTGTTGTGATGTAAAGATTTTGAACGTTTTTTTCGTTCATAAATTTTGCAAAAATCATTTCTTGAAATAAACGTTAGGTTATGATCGCTAATCAGATATAAGCAAGGCACCTTTTTTCGACATTGTTCATATCAGCTGACCCGTCAAAGGAGCAAAAAGCATGGAATTCAAAAAAATCAAAGACACATATTATCTACGGATTGATAAGGATGAAAAGATTGTTGAAACAATTCAAAAGATGTGCCGGCAGGAAAGAATCCAGGCCGGTTACTTTCAAGGTATAGGCGCTTGCAACACGGTGATTATTTCAACTTACATCCCCGAAAACAATGACTTTATTGATCACAACTTCACCGGGATGATCGAGATGATTTCTTTGATGGGGAACATCACTACAGAGGGTAACGGCGAGCCATTTCTCCACAGCCATGCCGTTTTTTCTTATCTGGATGAGAATAGAGGAATCAAAGTGGTTGCCGGTCACCTCAAAGAAGCTGAGATTCGCTATACCGGGGAAATCGTCCTGACTCCAGCAGAAGAAAAAATCGGCAGAATGTTTGACACCAAGGCAAATATTGATGTCTGGAAGTTATCTTAAGAGTTATATGTATGACAATTAGTACTTGTTCCAAGTCAAAAATTGTTTGATTTCTCTTCTCTTAAACACAAAAACCACCTTGTCGGTGGTTTTTTTATACCCCAGGAGGGAATCGAACCCCCAACCTAGGCGTTAGGA
>CAZMZQ010000135.1:0-4081 GCA_964570745.1 uncultured Anaerolineaceae bacterium | reverse complement strand
AAAACCATGTCAGAGATTGCCGAACAAGTCATCAGTTTTTCGGTAAAGAAAAGCGTAAAGGAAAAACACCTGCGGATAGAAGTCGCTGCCCGGTTTAATCAAAACGAAAACGTGGAGCACCTGCTGGAGAAAATCTCAGAAATTGATGGAATCCGCTCCATAAAAATCCAATAATTCCAATCTATTCAAAGCGCCGGAAGTTTTGTGGGCGATGTGAGCCTACAGCTTGGTGAACTGCTGTTATTTGATGTATACTCGCATTAAGATGCCCGGACTCGCCACCAGTTTACGCGCTTTTGATCCTGATCAATTAGAGCAGATTGCTCTTTTTTGGGCTGTCGAAATGCAGGCTGACAGCAAAGAAAGTATGCGCCTGGTGCTTGAACTTAACCTGACAGACCTTGAGAGCTTCCATATCCTTTATGACACTTTGCCTGAGCCTGCCCAGACCGCTCTCCTGGAATTAAAAGCAAACCGGGGGCAGATGAACTGGTCAAATTTCAGCCATCGTTACGGAGAGATCCGAGCGATGGGACCTGCCCGGCGTAAAAAGGAGCAGCCATGGTCGTTTCCGGTTTCGGTCAGCGAAACCTTGTGGTACCGCGGTTTAATCGGGCGTGATTTCTTGCGTGAGGGTGACGATTTGCAGGAAATGGCATATCTGCCTGATGAGTTTATACCTTTCCTTCCGGATAATGCCCAGACTGACAGCAGACCTATCAAGCTAAGCCCTCAAGTACTAACCCATGAGGAAGCATTTAAGGTCAGCCCAATACTTGAAGATATTTGCACATTTCTGGCTGCCTTGCGTTTTGAACAGCCTGAAAAGCAGCTTGCAAAAACCATGCAGAGCCTGAAACACTGGGAGATGGTTGCGGTGCTGCTGCGGGCAGTTTCGGTTTTGGACCCCAATAATGAACCAACCGAGCTTGCCAGGCTGCTTCTCGAAATGCCCCGAAACAGAGCTATGCCCTGGTTACAGGAACAATGGCTAAATACCACTACCTTCAACGAATTCGATTTCATTCCAGATCTCCGTGTCGAGAGTGATGAGTTCATCGACACCCGCAAAGCAAGGCAAAGCCTAATCAGTTTTCTCTATGAGCAGGAGGTGATGACCTGGTTTTCACTGGATGAACTGCTGGAGGCTTTCAGGCAGACCAACCCTGATTTCTTGCGCCAGCAAGAGCAATATTTCAGCTGGAATGTAGTGAAAGTCGACAATCCCGATATCCCGCTGGATGGACTTGAAAGTTGGGCAGATGTTGAAGGTGCCTTTATCCGCTTTATTGTGACCGGGATGCTGCCCTTGCTTGGAGCAGGGCAAAGTATCAAAACTGAAACAGATGGGATATGGTTCCGGCTGGAACCTGGTTTTTATGCTGAGGAACGATCTACTGTTGACTCCAACGGAAAACCTGAAAAAAACGAGTTAAGCGTCAGTTCAACGGGGAAGATCGTCATGACCGATCGGTCACCTTTGATCTTGCGTTACCAAGTCTCTCGTTTTGCCGATTGGGTCTCAATTGGGTCAGATGAATTTACCTACCAGCTCAGTCCTGATTCGCTTAACCAAGCGCAAAAACAAGGATTGCTCCCCCGACACCTGGTAACACTACTGCGTAAGAGCGCACAGGGCGGTTTGCCACCGATACTTTATGAAGCAATAAAGCGTTGGGAAAGCGACGGCGGGCAAGCGAGGATTGAGAATGTGATAGTGCTGCGTCTTGCCGACCCTGAAATGCTGCAAGCCCTGCGCGATACTGCAGCCGGGCGTTGGCTGGGAGAAGCCCTGGGCCCAACGGCTGTGACAATCAACCCTGGAGGTCAGGTTCCGGTCAGGCAGGCATTGGCGAATTTGGGCTACCTGAGTGATTATGAGGAGAGTGGGTCAGAAAATGTTTGAGGAGAGACCTTCAATTAAAAATCCTGGATTTGTTACCAACGCCTTGCGTTATGTGATCATGTGGATCACTGCATTTGGAGCTGCCAGCGGCTTTGTTCAACTCTTGAATGCTTTTCAACAAAAAGGGACTATTTTTGAGCTGGACCTGCCCGGTTGGCTGCCTACCTATCTGATCATCACTGGCTTGGTGAAGCTGATCTTGAACGGACTTGCATATATTGGTTTGCGAAATCGTGATGAGCGGAAGATCTGGCTAATCTGGCTAACGATTGGTTTTAATACCCTTATTTACTGGTTTCAATTTTTTATTTTGTGGCATCCCGATCAAAGATTAAACCCACCTTATCTTACCCTTGTTTTTCACCTGCTCGGGTTGGCTCTATTGGCTTGGTATACCTATCTGATATCTAAAAAGGAGACTGCTGATGGACAAGGAGATTGAGGTCAAATTTTTGCTCAGAGATCAGGCTCCAATATTGCGAAAAATCGCTGAATTGGGGCTGACTTGTGTCCAAGAACGAGTGTATGAAAAAAATCTTCGTTTCGATTTGCCGGATGGACACCTGGTTTCGCGGAAGCAGGTGCTGCGACTGCGGCAGGACAATCAGTCCCGGCTCACCTTCAAAGGTCCGGGAGTCCTGGAAGAAGATGTACTCCTGCGCAAAGAGATTGAGGTGGTCGTCTCAGACTTTGAGGGGACAAAACGCCTTCTTGAGGCATTGGGTTACCAGGTAGTTATGATGTATGAGAAGTATCGTGCCAATTACCAAATGGATGGACTGGTAATCTCGGTGGATGAGATGCCCTTTGGTTTGTTTGTTGAATTGGAGGGTGAAAGCCCTGCCCAGCTGCACCAGGCAGCCGAGATATTTGGCTTTGACTGGGATACGCGCATTAATCTTAGTTATAGCGCATTATTAAATACCTTTAACCAGAACACGGGATTGAAGTTTCGTGATTTGAGTTTTGAGAATTTTTCTGACCTGAAGGTAAACCCCAACGATCTCGGGTTAAGGTTTGCTGACTTAGGGTAGGTTATTAAAATGCGATTTTGGAAAACAAACAAGTGTACTGAGGTTTTTAATCAAGAACCCTGGATCCGTTTGGAAGCCCATCAAATCGAATTACCCAATGGTCAGGTAATCGACGACTGGATTTGGATCGATACACCTGATTTTGTCATCGTTGTTGCCCAGGATTGTCAACAACGTTTCCTTGTTTTCGAACAAACCAAATATGCCGCCCTTGGGACGACTTTAGCCCCTGTTGGCGGTTATATGAAAGACGGAGAAGACCCAGTAGCCGCTGCTCAACACGAGCTTCTGGAAGAAACGGGGTATGTCGCTGAAGAGTGGATTGAATTAGGAAATTTTATGACCGATGCCAATCGGGGCAATGGAAGGGGACATTATTTCCTGGCTCTCAATGCCACTCACACAGATCTGACCCAAGTCTCTGACGATCTGGAAGAACAAGAATTGCATTTATTCACACCAGAACAGTTACTCAATGCCTTGCAGAAAAACCAGGTTCAAATCATCACCTGGCAAGCCGCCTTTGCGATGGCATTGTTACATGAAAAATTTGTTTAAAAGGTTTGTAAATTAAGCCCGATTCCTTAAAACCACACACGGTACGGAGACAGGTATATTCAGCCCCTCACCAGCGTTCGTACTTAATAATCTCTTCCATCGCCTTGCGCGGTTTGACTTTCGGCTCCTCGGCGGGATAACCAACCGGGATCACCGCCAAAACATATTTATCTCCAGGAATTCCCAAAACCGGTCGGATGTCTATTTGCTTAAACGCTCCGCACCAACACGCGCCCAAACCTTGTTTATCGACCTCCAGAAGCAGATGCGTTACTGCAATGGCAGTGTCGCGGATAGTAAGTTTGACATCAAATAACCCCGAATCTTCATCAATATACATGCCAGCAAAACCCTCACCTCGGGCAACTAAATCCGCCACTGCAACAATCACAAGAGGCGCGTGAGCGATCCACATCTGGTTGTTGGTTGCCACAGCCAGTTCCTGTTTAACAATATCGTCTTTAACAATGATAAAGAACCAGGGTTGCTGGTTGGATCCCGAAGGAGCCAGCCTGGCAGCTTCGAGGATTTTGTTCAATTTTTCGTCTTCTACTGGTTTGTTCTCAAATTTGCGGATACTTCT
>CAZMZQ010000134.1:0-4238 GCA_964570745.1 uncultured Anaerolineaceae bacterium | reverse complement strand
GAAACAGCTGCGTTAAGTGATTCGGTTTTTCCCTTCATCGGGATGCGGACTGAGTGGGTTGCCAGCTGCTGTCCTTCAATGCTGATTCCTTCCGCCTCTCCGCCGATCAAAAGAACCAAAGGTTTGCGAAAGTCTGCCTGCCAGCAGGTGAGCTGCCCATTCATATCGGCATGAAAAACCGGCAGATCTTCAGTCAATGCGTCAATTACCTCCCAGGGCAGCTGCTGGATGGGTAGACGAAAGTGTGCCCCCATACCCGAGCGGACAACTTTGGGTGCGAAAGGGTCGGTGTTCCCTGAAGGGACGATGACCGCTTGTGCGCCAGCTGCTTCTGCCGAGCGCAGGATGGTGCCCATGTTGCCCGGGTCGCGCAGTTGGTCAAGAATAACCAAAAAATCCAACTGGGTGGGCAAAGGTAAAGTGAAAAACTCAAAGACAGCCAAAATTCCCTGGCTTGTTTCAGTTCCACTCAAACTATCAAAGAGCTTTGGCTCAACTACAAGGATGGGATAATCATCCGAAAGAGTCTCCAGAAAAGAAAGCGCGCGGGATGATGGGTCTGGTTTGCGCAGGATGAATTTTAAAGGAAAGCTGGATTTGACACCTTCTTCAACCAGGCGTACTCCTTCGGCAACAAATGCCTGGTTTTTATCCCTGGCTTTGCTCTGTTCCATCAGTTTGCGAACCAACTGGATTTGCCCGTTTTGAGGGGAGGTGATCATCGCTTGTGTTTCCATAAGATGATTATACATTTCTCCGGGCAGCCGGGCTGGTGATTTTCATTGCAGTTTCATAGGTGCCATCGGGGAAAACTGTCAAAACAATAAAAGCTGGTCTGTTATTATTTCGCCATTCAGGGTAACCAGCTCCGGGATTGAGGAAGCGCTTACCAGCCATCATTTCATCGTGCGGGTAATGGAGATGCCCGTAAATGATCAGATCAGCATCCGGGTAAAGCTTCGCCAATTTGTGCTGGTAAAAAGTATGGTCATGAATCTTTCGGGTTGTGAAGAGGTAGACATAATTCCAAAACCAATGCCAGATGTTGAAATGACCATGGGTCAGGACAATTTTGAGACCGTTGATGTTGAGCTGATATTCTTTTGGAAGCTTATAACCCAGGAACCAGTCTCGATTACCCTGAACAGCCAAAGTGGGGGCGATCGTGTTCAGTTGGTCGATCAACCTGGGATGACAAACATCGCCAGCGTGGAAGATCTGATCGGGCTTTTCGGCTTCGATCGCATGGAACAGGGCAGGTTCAATTTCTTCCACTCTGTCTCCGACATGGGTGTCTGACAAAATGACGATACGCTGGGTTGTGGGCATGCCAGCGATTATATCAGATGCAAAAATGCTGCTCAAATCTGTGCCAGGTGATAGAATCTCTCAACAGCATTAATAGATAACTGAGGGATACATGGAATATTGGGATTTGTACGATCGTGATCGAATAAAAACCGGTGAAACAGGACTGCGGGGAGCACCATTGCCTCCAGCCCGCTTCCACATGGTCATACATATTTGCATCTTCAATCCACAAGGCGAATTGCTTATACAAAAGCGCAGCCAATTGAAAGCTGGCTGGCCTGGCAAATGGGATTTAAGCGTTGGAGGGGCTGCTCAGGTTGGTGATACTAGCTGGCAAACAGCACAGCGGGAACTGTCAGAGGAGTTGGGCTTAATGATTGATTTCAGCGAAATCAGACCCAGTTTTACGGTTAATTTTGAGCGGGGGTTTGACGATGTCTACTTGCTTAACATGGATATTGCGCTGGACGACCTGCACCTGCAAGCCGAAGAAGTCACAGAAGTTAAATGGGCAAACGAAAGCACACTACACCAAATGATTGATAATGGAGAGTTTTTACCTTATTACCACAGCCTGATCAGTATGCTATTTGAGATGCGCTTTGATATGGGGATGATGGCTTCCGGTTAGGTTTTACAAATCTTTCCTTTCACCTATTTATCTTATTATAATAATTTCATTCAAACATATTCTGGAGGAAAAATGGACTTTCGATCTCTTTTTAACTTTGATAAAATGGTCACCCCAACAATTATCAAGATTCTATATTATATTGGTCTGATTTCCGCTGCAATCGGCGGGATCGTCGTATTTTTCGGCGGTATTATTTCCGCATTCGGCAGAGGTGGTTTTGGCGCTGCCCTGGGTGGTTTGATTGGCGGTCCGGTGGTGGTTATTCTCGGAGTGTTGGTGAGCCGAATTTATGCCGAACTGATGATTCTCACTTTCAAAATTTATGAACATCTGACTGCTATCCGCGACTTGATGGCAAATAACCGATAGACTAATCTACTTGTTTACACCTAAGCCGGACCTGAATCCGGCTTTTTTTTAGACACAAGTCCTGTGCTTATCCGGATAAGAGTATAATAAAGAAGAAAAATTGCTAACCCAGAGATGAAACATGTTAGATATTAAATTAATCCGCGAAGAAACTGAATTTGTTAAAGAAGCCCTGGCAAAACGACAGATTGCCCCTGCCATTATTAATGACATAGTGCGTCTGGATGAAGAACGCCGAAAATTAATCCTGGATGTGGAAAATAAAAAGGCAGAGCGGAATGCGGTTAGCAAAGAGATTGGCCGCATGAAAGACAAAGAGGAGCGCGAAGCTAAAATTGCCGCCATGCGCACTCTCGGTGAAGAAATTGCCACCCTGGATGAACGATTGAAAGACGTTGAGACACGTCTTTTAGAGCTGATGTCAGAAATTCCAAATATCCCGGATGCAGATGTGCCTTTTGGCGTGGATGACAAAGATAACGTTGTGATCCGTACTGTTGGAGAGAAAAAAAAGTTTGACTTTGAGCCCAAACCTCACTGGGAACTTGGTCCCCAGCTGGGAATCATTGATTTCGATGCCGGAGTCAAGCTGGCAGGGACCCGTTTTTATGTACTCGAAGGCGCAGGAGCCAGGCTGGAACGGGCACTGATTTTCTGGATGCTTGATCTTCACATCCGGCAGGGTTATCGCGAAATTTACCCGCCATGGATGGTGCGGGAAGAAGTAATGTATGCTTCAGGACAGCTCCCAAAATTTGCTGATAATCTTTACCACGATCACGAAGAAGATTTCTGGTGGGTCCCAACTGCTGAGGTGCCTCTGACAGGTATCATGATGGGAGAAGTGATCGCGGAATCTGAGCTGCCCCTTAACCTGACCTCATATACCGCCTGTTTTCGCCGTGAAAAGATGAGTGCGGGCAGAGACGTAAGGGGGATGAAACGCGGTCATCAGTTTGATAAAGTTGAAATGTATAAATATTGTCTGCCTGAGAACGCAGACCAGGAACTTGATAACATGGTGGCAGATGCATGCGCCACTTGCGAGCAGCTGGGGTTGACCTATCGGGTTTTGCTGCAATCTACGGGAGACCTGAGTTTTGGGTCTCACAAAACATTTGATGTCGAGGTTTGGGCGCCAGGCTGCCAGGAGTGGCTGGAAGTTTCGTCGGTGTCCAATATTGGTCAGTTTCAAGCCCGACGAGCGAACATTAAGTATCGCCCCGAAGACGGCTCAGCATTGCAGTTTGTCAACACCCTGAACGGGTCGGGTTTGGGATTGCCCCGCACCCTTATCGCCGTCATTGAAAATTATCAGCAAGCCGATGGCAGCATTGTCGTCCCCGATGTGTTGAAACCACTAATGGGCGGAATTGAAATTATCCGTTGACATCAATTACAGCAAACTGGTTGTTTTATCTGATTTTAGCACTCAGTGGAATGCTGAACCTGGTGGGTCTGTTTGGCCTGGTTTTGGTGTTTTTTCCCGGGCTCACAGTAGCCTGGATTGGGCAGCTGATCTGGGTGGTCTTTGTTGGCTTTAACAAAGCCCACGAAACATGGCAATTCAGCCTGACGATTATCATCTTTGTAATCAACACTATTCTGATGATTGTTGGCTCCCTGCTGGATAACATCCTAAGCGCTAAAAGTACACGATCCAAGGGGGTTCCCTGGTGGGAGATCTTTCTGGTAATGGTCCTGACGGTCGTTGGCGGGATATTCTTAACCCCGCTTGGTGGTCTGGCAATTTCGTTAGGAGCTTTATTTTTATTGGAATATTTTCGCCAGGAAAAAGACAAACGAAAAGCCTGGGAAAGCACCAAGGCGCTGGCGTTTGGCTATGGCAGCGCTGCAATCATCCGGTTATTCTTATGCCTGGTTATGGTCGGGCTTTGGGTGTTAATGGTCCTGCTTTTGTAAC
>CAZMZQ010000133.1:3223-4359 GCA_964570745.1 uncultured Anaerolineaceae bacterium | reverse complement strand
TGGATTATAATGACTGCGATGTGGAGGTGGTGATGTTCGAGCGAGAAAATCAAGAGATTTACATACCGGACGGGGGTGATAATCCCCTGGAGGCACTGGCGCGGACGACGCACCTCGCAGTAGCGGCACACCAGGACGACATCGAAATTATGGCATTTGACGGGATTTTGAAAGCTTTTGAAAACGAAGATTCACATTTCTCTGGCTGCATTGTCACTGATGGGCATGGTTCTCCACGGGCTGGCAAATTCTCACATGTGAACGACGACCAGATGGCAGCGATTCGAATGGAAGAACAAAAAGAAGCTGCCCGAGCGGGGAATTATTCGGCGCTGGTGTTTTTGGGATATGGGAGCCATTCAGTTATAAAATCGGGTAATCAGCAGCTTCTTGAAGATTTGCAAAGCCTTGTGAAACTGACCCGCCCAGAAATTATCTATACTCATAACCTGGCAGATAAACACCACACCCATGTGGGGGTGACGCTGCGGCTAGTGGAAGCGCTGAGGGGTCTGCCGGCAGAGTTTCTGCCCAAAAAACTGGTCGGGTGTGAGGTTTGGCGGGGGCTTGACTGGCTGCCTGATGATCAGAAGGTAATTTTTGACCTTTCGGAGCGGAAAGATTTGCAGCGAAAACTGGTGGAGGTTTTCGCCTCCCAGACGCAGGAAAAAAATTATGTTGATGCCATCCTGGGCAGGCGGGCTGCCAACGCGACCTTTTTCGCATCGCATGCTACAGATCGATCCAGCGGTTTGGGGTTTGGGATGGACCTGACACCACTGCTTGAGGACCCCGGGCTGGATCCGGCAGTATTTTTAAAGCGCGTCTTGAAAAGCTTTGAAGAAGAAGTGATGAATATGCTTGAGAATTCGCTCTGATGCCCCCCCTGGAATTGATGCTTATACAAAAAGCCAAAAACCTTTGTTGGATACTAGTATAATATAAGCTATCATTTCATTTGATTACAAGGAGATATCATGAAATTAAATGCACCAAAGAAGATCGTCTTTATTATCGCAGTAGTGCTGTTTGTTTTAGCGCTGGTGGTTGAGTTCGCTCTACCCGCTCTTGCTGTGGCATTGCCCTGGTTGTGGATCGTAGCATTCGTGCTGCTGGCACTGGGTAATGTGCTCAAA
>CAZMZQ010000133.1:0-3123 GCA_964570745.1 uncultured Anaerolineaceae bacterium | reverse complement strand
CGGAATCATCATTTGATACGCGATAAACATAATTTGAGGCTCCACTGCACCAGACTTCGGCTTTAGGGTCTATCCTTAGCCAGCTTCCGCGTTCTTCATAGACAGAGACAACATCACCGATGTAGAGATGCCCGATGATGGAATGATTGGTGCCGGGACCGCTACGTTTGCGCAAAGAATTGACCAGGCATTTGACTTTGAAGAGTACCTTGTCTTCAGGGGGGGTAATGATAGCCACTTCGGGATTGTTGAAATATTTCTGGACGGCTTTCAGATCGCCATTGAAGCGGTTGTAATCCATATAATGGCTTTGCGCGCCGATGGATTTTCCTTTTTCAGCAGTTTGATGGATGAGATAGGTTTTTACACCATTGGGCAGGTAGGGAGGACCAGCGTGTTCGTTTGTGTAAAAGGGTGAGGGGTTCGCTTTGCGATAGGTGGCGAGCCACCAATCAACTTTAGGCATATCGGCAACATTTAGATAAGAATTAACCCAGGCTGCCCGGGAATAGACGATCGGGTAGCGTCCGGTGCGGGTTTTGCAAATTTCGAGGCAATTGATTGTGGTGGCGGTTATTCGGGAACGGGTGTTGATCCCCTGTACTTCGAGATCGAGGGCGATCCGGTCACGGACGAAATCGGAACGTTTGTCGAGCATTTTGAAGAGAGAATCCATCTGGGCAATGGCGCTTTCGCCAAAGTAAATGACATGATAGGCAATCCGCCCGACTTTTAGCTGACCGGATTGGGTCCAGTGATAACTAAACTGGGGATCCTGGTAACCCCAGGAGATGCCGGCACGAGAGGCGATGAAGCTGACTTTTTCGCTGTGATTGCGAACGGCTTCAAAGTTCATGAGTTTTTTGCCATCGGCGCTTGCCTGATGTTTGCTAATGTCTATTCCAAATGCTCTTGCCATCATACCTCCTGGTTTGAGTGAACCAGTGACACGATCGGGTAGTTGCAATTAGGGTGCCAGAAATGAGGAGCAGAGAGCAGAAAACGCCAGCGTTTCGCTATTGGGAATGGCACGGATCAGATAGGGCTTATTTTTACGAGTTATCGGTAACCAACCCCTGGCGAAGGGCAAGGATGACTGCCTGAGTGCGGTCTGAGACTCCCAATTTGGCAAAAAGGGTGCTGGTGTAGTTACGCACGGTACCTTCAGAAAGGTATAACTGGTGGGATATATCAGCATTAGACAAACCCTGTGCGAGCAGGTTGAGGATATCCTGTTCGCGATCGGTTAAATTATATGAATGTTCGGATGAATCCTGTTGGGGGGAGGAGGCGATATTGTTTAATACCTTGCCAGCAACACTGGGGTCGATGTATGTATCGCCGGCTACCGTACCGTGAATCGCTTCGATCAGCTCCAGGCGGGGGCGGTCTTTCATCAGGTAACCCGAGGCTCCGCTGCGAATCGCATCGAAGAGCCATTTGTCATCCATGTAGGTAGTGAGGACGAGCACGGGCAGGTCAGGGCGGGTCACCTTGAGTCGGCGGATCGCCTGGACACCGTTCATGCGCGGCATTTGCAGGTCCATCAGGACTACATCAGGAGCCAGGGCTTCGACGAGATCGAGGGCTTCCTGACCGTCGTTCGCGGTACCAATTACCCGGATTTGGGGGTCTGTTTCAAGGATCATTTTCAGGCCCTCACAAACGATTTCCTGGTCATCAGCAATCAAAACTTTAATCATGAGAATCGCTCCCAAATCAGACGGATGGTGGTGCCTTCGCCAGGGTGGCTGAGGACGTAGAGGTCAGCGCCAATTGAGGTGGCTCTTTCACGCATACCTTTAAGCCCGTAGCGTGAGGCACTGACCTGGTTTTGGGGGTCAAAACCGACACCGTTATCACGGATTTCCATGGTGAGAGCGCTGTCTTCTTCCTGAAAGCGGAAGGAAACCTGGGTAGCGTTGGCATGGATGGAGATGTTTTCGAGAGCTTCCTGGCAAATACGGTAGAAAGCTTGTTCGACATTTGGCGGTAGCATTTGACTAAGATTGGTGATGCGTATATCTGCCTGGAGAGCTTGTTGTTCAGCTGTGTTCTCAACCAGGTTTTGGAGAGCCAGCTCGAGACCGAGGTCTTCGAGAGGCTGGGCACGGAGATCGTTGAGGGCACGGCGGGTGCCGTCCAACCCTGAGCGGGCAGCGGTAAGGGAGTGATTAAGCATGGCAGCAGCTTCGGGCTGGTCGTCAGGCAGCATGGTTTTGAGAGCTTCGAGGTTAACCGAAATGCCGCTGAGAGTGTGGGCGAGGGTGTCGTGCAGCTCGCGGGCAAGGCGGTTGCGTTCGCGGCTGGTGGCAAGGCTTTCAAGAGTGTTGGCATATTGACCCAACTGTATGTTTGCCAGGACCAGTTTGTGTTTTTGTTCTTGCTGTTTTTCGTTGAGATGGTTTACCACGAAGCCTACGAGCGCGAAGGCAAAGGCCCTCACGACTGGCAGGGCAAAAAGGTGAAGGGTGTCGAGATGAAAATGTCCGAGGATAATGTAGGTAATGATGAAATCGGAGAGAGTGGTAACGAGGGTGTAGATAAGGACGATATGAAAATCGTATTGCCAGGCGATAAAGACGACCGGAACGATCAGGATTGGAACCAGGGAATATGATTGGGTAATAAAGTGGGTGATGCCTCGATTGGGTTCGAGAAGATAAAGCCAGTTGCCAGCTACCATGGCGAGGGTATAGAAGATCAGAATGAGTGGGAAGTATTTATCTTTTAGTTTTTGTTCCAACCAGGGAAAAGAGAGGGAAAGAAAAAACAGCCCATGGATGATCACGTAATAAAGGGATTGAAAGGCGATGACATCGGTAGGGATTATGCCTACATCCCCGTAAACCCAGCGGACGGAAAAGTAAACCAAGCCGATGAGGGAGAAGTAGCGAAACAGCCGTAATAACCCCGGTTGAAGCGGTTTTTTCATGTTTTTATATTACCACTGATTCGGTTGTGATGAGGAGCGCTGATTAATGGGCAGGAGTTCTCAATATGTTATATTTCCATGATTAAATCAGGGCGGGTTTGACTGATTGGTTAAGATCATGAAGCTCACGTATTGAACCCGCCCCTTGTATATTAGGGGGGAGACCAAAAGTGCTGATATAGACTTAG
>CAZMZQ010000132.1:0-4376 GCA_964570745.1 uncultured Anaerolineaceae bacterium | reverse complement strand
GCTCTCCTCGAGAGCGGTGTCCACTTTGGGCACAGAACCAACAAATGGAACCCGAAAATGCGTCCCTATATTTTCACCGAGCGCAACGGTATCCATATTATCGATCTCCAGCAGACAGTCAAGTTGGTGGAAGAAGCTTACAATGTGGTTCGCGACACTGTTGCTCAAGGCGGCAACATTTTGTTTGTAGGCACCAAACGCCAGGCACAGGAAACTATCCAGGCCGAAGCAGAACGCTGCGGCATGCCCTATGTCAACCAGCGTTGGCTTGGCGGCACGCTTACCAACTGGGTCACCATCCAGCAGCGTATTGTTGCACTGACTCAAATGGAAAAAATGTTCGAAACCGGCGAAGTTAATCGTCTGACCAAAAAAGAAGGTCTCTTGATTCGGCGTGAGATCAACCGTCTCACCACCCGGCTGAGCGGTGTTCGAAACATGAAAACCTTGCCCGACTTGCTTTTTGTAGTTGATGTTGAACGGGAAGACACCGCTGTTCGCGAAGCAGTTTTAAAGAATATCCCCGTTATTGCCATGATGGATACCAACTGTGACCCCACAAATATCGACTATGTTATCCCCTCAAATGACGACGCTATTCGTGCCATCAAACTGCTCATCGGACACATGGCTGATGCCGTTATTGAAGGCAGAATGATGCGTAAAGACGAAGAAGAAGAGGTAGAAGAGATTATCTCCACCCGCTCCGTCATTTCCCGAAAGATTGAGGACGAAGAAGAACTGGATGACGAAGATCTGCTCGGCGAGAGCACACGCGCTAAGATTGTGTTCGAAAAACAGCAAAATGATGCTGACAAAGACGCTGAAAGTGCCGACACAACTGAAGACGAAGAATAATAGCATCGAATTACTGAAAAGGACGAACAATGGAAGTTACTATTGAAATGATCAAAGAATTGCGCGAAAAGACTGGTTGCGGAATCATGGATTGCCGTACCGCGCTGCAAAATTCCAATGGCGATTTAGACGCCGCAATCGAAGAACTGCGCGAAAAAGGCTTGAAAAAAGCTGAAAAACGCGCTAACCGTGAAGCCTCAGAGGGTCGCCTCGAAGTTTATATTCACAGTGAAGGTCGCCTGGTGGTTTTGGTGGAAGTAAACTCAGAAACAGACTTTGTTTCAAAAACAGATATGTTCAAAGAATTGTTGCACGAAATTGCCCTGCAAATCGCTGCTGCAGCTCCCAAGTTTGTTTCCGAAGCAGATGTTCCTGCCGAAGTGATTGAAGAAGAAAAAGCGATCATCACTGCCCGGGTGCGTGAAGAAGGCAAGCCTGAAGCCATCATCCCCAAGATTGTTGACGGCTTCATGAAAAAATTCATGGACGAAAACGTTCTGCTCAATCAAAAATACATCCGCGATGAAAGCAAGACCATTTCTGACCTGATCAACGATAAAATTGCTTCTCTCGGGGAACGCATCGTTGTCCGACGCTTCGTGCGCTGGGCTCTGGGTGAAACTACCCAGACTCCAACAGAAGAAGAAGCCGAATAAAAAATTCGAAAGCCAACAAAAAGTTGGCTTTCTTTTTGCAACCTAACGGAAAACCGGAGGATCAATGAGCGAAGAAAAACAGGCTAATAAATACAATCGAATCCTGCTGAAATTGTCTGGCGAGGCCCTGGCCGAGCCGGGCGGCTTTGGCATTGCCCCTGCCCAGGCCAGTCACATTGCACAATTGGTCAAAAAGGTCTATGACACAGGCGTCGATGTCGCGATTGTCATCGGTGCTGGCAATATCTGGAGAGGTGCAACCGGTGAAAACACGGGAATGGATCGTGCTACGGCAGACTATATGGGCATGTTGGCAACAGTGATCAACGCCCTGGCGTTGATGGATGCCCTTGAAAAAGTTAATGTCGTTACCCGCGTCATGACTGCTATTGAAATGCGCACCGTTGCAGAGCCCTATATCCGCCGTCGTGCAATTCGTCATCTTGAAAAAGGGCGTGTGGTCATTTTTGGCGGTGGCACAGGCAACCCCTTCTTTTCCACCGATACCGCTGCCGCATTACGAGCTACCGAAATTGACGCAGACGTGGTCATAAAAGCCACAAAAGTGGATGGGGTATATGATCGTGACCCAAAAATCTTTCCCGATGCAGTTCGTTTCGACCGTCTCTCCCACATCGATGCAATCAGTCAGCGGCTTAACGTGATGGACAGTACCGCTATATCGCTGTGTATGGATAACAACATGCCGATCTTGGTGCTCAACCTTTGGGAGCCCGGTACACTGATGGCTGCCATTCAGGGCGAACCCGTTGGCACCCTGGTAACAACTGAAAAGTCTGCAGAGTGATTAACTCCGATTGAGGCGAAAGAAGCGGGATTGCCGCTTCTTTTTTTATGATTGCGAGACAGGAATGCTGCCGGGTCTGGGCATATGCTGATTTGCTACGGTATAATTTGCCCAGCACAACCTGAGGAAGAAATATGACTGTAAAACGTATAACCCCTGCCTTGTTTGATAAACTGGTTCGGTTGGCAGCTTTGGAACTAACCAACGAAGAAACCACGTATCTGTTCGAAGAGATGAACCACCAGCTCGCTTCTGTAGAAGCTCTGAACCAGATCCCAATTCCGGAGGATATCCAACCCTCTTTACATGGTGTTGAGCCGGAAGGAGCCGGTCCGAGACCTGATCGCTGGCAGCCTTTCCCAGACCCGGAACGGATTGTCGCCTTGGCCCCGGAAAGTGAAGATGGCATGATTGCTGTGCCGGATGTCAGGGGGGCGAAATGAGCCTTACTGCCCTGAGCGCATTTGATATTGCCCAAAAAGTACGGACTGGCGAACTGAAAGCAAGCCAGGTAACTGAAGCAGCCCTCAACCAGATCCGCAAGGTTGACGGAATCCCTGGCAGTCTGAATGAATACAATACTTCTGGAGAAGAAGAACAAAAAGTACATGCTTTTATCCAGGTTACCGAAGACATGGCAATGGCACAGTCCAAAAAAGTGGATGAAGCAGTTGCCAAAGGTGAAGACCCCGGTCTTCTTGCCGGTGTGCCAATCTCAATTAAGGACATTTTCTGCGTTGAAGGAACCAACACTTCCGCAGCCTCCAAAATTTTGGCAAACTTCAAAGCTCCTTATACTGCCACTTCGGTCCAAAAGTTGATCGATGCAGGAGGGGTTATTTTGGGCAAGGTCAACCTGGACGAATTTACTTTCGGCTCTTCAACCGAATCAAGCGCCTTCCAGCCCACGACAAACAACCCATGGGATACTGAATACGTTCCCGGAGGTTCCTCCGGCGGATCAACTGCCAGCGTCGCTGCTGAAGAAACCGCGCTATCGCTGGGCACAGACACCGGGGGTTCAATCCGCCAGCCTGCTGCTTTTTGCGGCGTGGTGGGTTTGAAGCCAACCTATGGTCGGGTTTCCAGGTTGGGGCTTATCGCTTTTTCCTCCTCACTGGATTGCCCGGGTCCGATTTCGAGAGATGTCCGCGATGCCGCTCTGATGCTGCAGGTAATGGCTGGGCAAGACCCTAAAGACAGCACCTCTTCTGCACGTCCAGTCGGAAATTACCTCCAGTCCCTTGAACAGGATGTCAAAGGGCTGCGGGTCGGACTTTCACCGGACTATGAAGCTGTTTATTACCCTGATCTTGAAAGCGGTGAGTTGTTACGCGAACCAATTCAAAAAGAAGTGCGCAACGCCGTTTTGTCTGCCGCTGATGTGCTTGCAGAGGCTGGGGCTGAAATTGTCGAAAACATCCCCATGCCCAACACAAGGTATGGCATCCCGGTTTATTTTGTTGTTTCCCGGGTAGAAGCAGCATCCAACCTCCACCGGTTTGACGGAGTCAAATATGGTTATCGCACTAAAACAGAAGTGCAGGACTTAAATGAGCTTTACCGGCGGACACGCGCCGAGGGTTTCGGATCCGAACCAAAATTGAGAATTTTGATGGGCATGTACCTGTCTGCAGCCGATTACGCTTCCGACTATTATCAGCGTGCCTTGAAAGTCAGGGCGATGATTAGGCATGATTTTGAGCAGGCGTTTGACCCTGACGGCAGCTATCGGCTGGATGCTTTGTTGACCCCGACTACCGCTGCCACCGCCTTTAAGCGAAAATCAGTCTTTGGAGACTCGTTGTTGATGCAGTATTCCGACCAGATGACAGTTGCCTGCAACCATGCCGGCGTACCAGCGGTTACCATTCCAGCAGGTCTGGATGAAAGTGGACTGCCCATCGGGATCCAGCTGATCGGTAATGACCATCGCGAAGATATTATTTTGCGGATCGGTCACACCTATGAGCAAAATACTCAGAATGCTGCCTGGCGAAGCGTGAGACCGCAGGTGTTGCGTGGAGAGGTGAAAGCATGAAAGATTATGAAGT
>CAZMZQ010000131.1:0-4451 GCA_964570745.1 uncultured Anaerolineaceae bacterium | reverse complement strand
TCCACAAAGTCCGCGATACGATGAAGTCTATGAAAAACAGCAAGTGGCTTCCACCGATTGTTGCCAAATTGGAACGCCCGGAAGCGGTTGAGAACCTCGAAGAAATAATCAGAGTTACAGATGGAGTCATGGTTGCCAGAGGTGATCTCGGTGTCGAAATGTCCCCTGCCATTGTTCCTGCGGTCCAAAAAGCAATCATCAAAACTGCTAACCACTATGGAAAATTTGTCATCACGGCTACCCAAATGCTTGAGTCGATGATAAACAACCCGAGACCCACTCGTGCAGAGGCTGCAGATGTTGCTAACGCGATTTTCGACGGAAGTGATGCAGTAATGCTCTCCGCTGAATCAGCTGTTGGGAAGTATCCCATCGATTCTATCCATATGATGGATACAATCATTAGCCAGGCTGAGCTGCATCTCGATGAATGGGGGCATCATAACATTCTCGATAGCCGCATTTTCAATGATGATGTTGTCACAATATCAAGGGCAGCCAAAGTTATGGTTGAAGACCAGGATGTTAAAGCAATCGTAGTTTTCACCCTGTCAGGTATGTCCGCCTTGTGGATGAGTAAAACGAAACCAACAGTGCCGATTTATGCTTTTACACCCGAAGTCAAAACTTACCAATGGCTTGGAATCTGCCGGGGTGTGATCCCCATGCTCGTACCTCACGCTGATACTCTCGAAACTATGATTACACACGTCGAAACTGCCATCTGTGCTACTACAACTCTATGCACTGGTGACCAGGTCGTTGTTATTAGTGGCTTTCCAGTTGGTGCTTTTTCTGCTCCCAACCTGGCTTTATTGTATACATTGCGCGGTTAAAGAATCCTATACAACTTTCTTAAAAAAAGATCATGGTCTTTGGAACCACGGTCTTTTCATTTTTCTAAATATATTATCTCAGCGCCCGGTTTATTTCATCCAGCATGGCTTTGGTGGGTCTTAATCTTTCCGCACTTAAACGATTCAAGGGTTCATCTGGGAGATCATAAAGGTCCTGAATTGTTTCCACTGTTTCGGAAAAATAAATAAGACCGGTAGCAAAATACTTGTTCTTATAAGATTCTGTCAACAGATCCAAAGCAGCACCGCGGTCCGTAGGGTCATAATCTTTATCGATTTTGCGAAGGACCATATAGGTATCGTCTTCCATCTTAATTTCTCTGAATGTACCTGGCTGAAAACCCTCTTCATCCAGCTCTTCACGGCTGTTGAAATGTTTAATATCATGCAGAGGAGCTTCGTTTTCCCGACCCCAGGTGTAAGATTGAAGTGCATCGTCCTGGTTGTTAAAAGTTACGCAAGGACTGATCACATCGATCACCGCAATACCTCTCTGCGAAATAGCTGCTTTGATCAGCTCTTTCAATTGCTTGGTATCGCCTGAATAAGCGCGGGCAACAAACGTTGCACCGCTGATCAGAGCTTCCATACACATATCCAGAGGAGGCAGCATATTCACTCCCTGGTGTTTGAGCACCAGCCCGAGATCTGATGTCGCTGAAAACTGTCCCTTGGTTAAACCGTAGCAACCGTTGTTCTCGATGATGTAGGTCATCGGCACGTTACGGCGAATTACATGCTTGAAATGACCCATACCAATACTTGCAGTATCGCCATCACCAGAAAAACCCAGGATATGTATGGAGCTATCTCCGAAACATGCACCACTGGCGAGAGTTGGCATACGTCCATGCAAGCCGTTGAATCCAAAAGAGCGGTTTAGGAAATAATTGGGACTTTTGCTCGAACAACCGATTCCGCTTAATTTAATGTAACGTTCAGGGGGCAATCCGAGCTCCCAGACAGCATTTTGAACCTGTGCAGAAATTGAGTTGTGACCGCATCCCGGGCATAAAGTTGAAGGTTTACCCTTGTAATCTGCTAATGCCAATCCACAAAGATTGAGTTCGACTGCTTTAGTTTCCATTTTTTCCTTCTTTCCGTTCCCGGTTTAAGATATTCTCTACAGCCCACATCGCTGTCATCGGCATCCCGCCGATATCTGAAATCGAGATCAGTTTCTGAGAATATTCCGAAATTTCAAGAGACAAAATGTCGCAAAGCTGACCATCACGGTTCAATTCCAGAACGTAGCTGCGGCTATGGCTGGCGATAAATTCTCGCACTGCGTTATTACTGGGCAAAGATCTGATTCGCATATAATCGGCATGGATACCGAGTTCAGCGAGTTTATCCTGCGTCTCGATAATCGCGTCATCTGTAGACCCCATAGCGATAATACCAATGTCGGCTTCCTCTTTTGCTTTCCGGAAAACCGGTCCAGGTAAATCGCGAATTGCATTTCGCAGTTTATTCCCGATTCTGAGCAGTATGTCAGACCAGTTTTTGGGGTCTTCACTGTAATTTCCATAAGCGTCATGCCCCGTTCCACGGGTAAAATAAGCTGCCTTTGGGCTTTGATTACCCATCACGGTTCGATATGGAATGCCATCGCCTTCGATATCCTTGTAACGACCCCAGGTTTCCAGTTTTTCCAGGTCTTTTTCCCAGATCAGTTTTCCACGATCAATGGGTTTATTTGGATATTCGAATTTTTTTGTGACCCATTGATTCATACCAAGGTCAAGATCCGTAAGAACAAAGATTGGGGTTTGATATTTTTCAGCCAGGTCGAGTGATTTCCAGGCAAATTCAAAGCATTCTGTTACAGACCCAGGGATAAGGATGATGTGGCTCGTGTCACCATGTCCAAGGAAATAGAGCATTGAAAGGTCTCCCTGGGCTGTCCTTGTAGGTAAGCCGGTGCTCGGCCCAACCCGCTGGACATCCCATATCACTACAGGTATCTCAGCGAAATATGCCAACCCGATGTTTTCTGTCATCAGGCTGATACCAGGACCAGATGTTGCAGTCATCGAGCGTAAACCAGCCCATCCAGCACCGATAGCAGCCCCAATCGCCGCAAGTTCATCTTCCACCTGGAGGATGACGCAAGTCTTTTTGCCGGTGACTGGGTCTTTCCGAATAATATCCACCTGGTCAATCATGGCTTCTACAAGACTGGTCGCAGGAGTAATCGGATACCAGGAGCAATATTGAACTCCGCCAAAAAGCGAGCCCAAACCGCCAGCGTTGTTACCGTCTGTCAGAATGTAATCAGGTAAAGGAGTGAGTTTCTCAACAAAAAACCTGTCTTTTTTCTCCAGATTTTCTGCTGCAAAATCATAACCAAGCTTTACCATACCAAAATTTGATTCGGCAATTTTTGGTTTGGAAGAGAAGTGTTCAAAAATGGTGCTTTGTAGATCTTCGATCGGGATTCTTAAGATTTGCCCAACGATACCAACAAAAAGCATATTTTCCATGAATGACTGTAATTTTCTTGGAACATCTGCATTTTTCATCAGTTCTTTAATTGGCATCGGATAGTAGATCAAATCCGGGTTGAGAGATTCTGGCATTTTAAGATGGTCTGCATAGAACATCACCCCACCTGCTGGTAAGTATTCCATGTCCCGCTCAACAGTAGCCTGGTTCATGGCAATTACAAGGTCGTCATAAGGCAAGCGACCCGTGTAGCCTTTTTGAGATGCCCTGATCACAAACCATGTCGGGAGACCTTTGATGTTCGATGGGAAAATATTCTTTCCTGCAGTCGGAATGCCCATATGAAATAAAGTTCGATAGAGAATATGGTTTGCAGTCGCACTGCCAGACCCGTTAACTGTGCAAATCGCGATACAAAATTCGTTAACAATTGGTCCTTCACCCTCATATCTGATCTTGCTCAAATCCATCATAGAAAGATTCTCTCCTTTATTCAAATCTTTGCTTTAATTCAGCTTTCTTATTCGTTCTCACCAAATCGAAATGAGTAAACAATGCGTCATAACCAATCTCATATTCTTTTGAAACAATCGCATTGTAAATTTTTTTATGATAACCCCAGACATTTTCGAGGCTGTTTTGATCGCTATAAAGTCTGTTTTCAGAACTTTGAAATAAAGTCCAAAAAGACTCAAGCAAGCTCTGTAAAAAAGTGTTATTTAATGGTTTGTAAATGGTCAGGTGAAAATCCTTATGTTCATCAATTGGAATGATCATTGGTCTGTTTTTAATTTTGGCGAATGCACTGTCGATTATCTGACCGAGCTGCTCTATCTCTTTCCGACCCAGTTTCACAACTGCTTCCTGCCAATAACACAATTCAAGCTGCTGTCGCACAGAATACAAGTCCCAGATCATATCCGGGTTGATATCAAGACCATACTGACCCGCTAAGCAAATTGCCGGTTTAATAGAAAAAGGGACAACCTGGATGCCAGTTTTCGTCTTAACTTCAACGAGTTCGAGCTGGCGGGCTACTTCAAGTTGTTCCCTAACAGATGCGTTGCTCAGTCCTAAATCGATCCCCAATTGGGCAATACTTGGGATACCTTTACCCTCTTTGACAGTATTTGCCAGGTAAGACAG
>CAZMZQ010000130.1:0-4552 GCA_964570745.1 uncultured Anaerolineaceae bacterium | reverse complement strand
GCAGTCCGGGAAGCGAGCAAACGTGTTTTGGGGCAGCGTCATTATGATGTCCAGTTAATCTGCGGCATCAACCTGCACCAGGGGGAGATTTCTGAGCTGCGAACCGGGGAAGGCAAGACCCTTTCGGCAACTTTACCGCTATATTTGAACGCCCTGGAAGGCAAAGGCTGTCACCTTATTACGGTCAACGATTATCTCGCTCGTCGGGACGGGCGCTGGATGGGAGCAGTTTACCATTTTCTGGGTTTAAGTGTAGGTGTGCTGCAAGCGATCACAGCCGTTGAAGGCAGCCCGAGAGCATATCTTTACGATCCCGAAGAACGATCTCTGATTGAAGATCAAAACTTTTTACGCCAAACCACCCGAAAAGAAGCCTACATGGCAGATATCACCTACGGCACAAACAGTGAATTTGGCTTCGATTACCTGCGCGATAATATCATGATGCAGTGGAACCAACGCGTTCAGCATGGTCACCATTTTGCGATCATCGATGAAGTTGACAATATTTTGATCGATGAAGCCCGGACACCCCTGATCATTTCAGGTCCGGCTCATGAGGATTCTGAAAATTACATGCGCATGGCGCAAATTGTTAAAGCTCTCAACCCGGAAGATTTCGAAGTCAGCGAAAAAGACCGAAACGTCTCCCTCACCGAGGTTGGGCTGGCGCACGTAGAAGATATGCTTGGAATTTTGTTGTCTGATCCGGAACGCCCGGAAGATGTTACCCCTGAGCAAGCACGCTGGATGGGTTTTTTGGAACAAGCTTTGAGGGCAGAATTCCTCTTCCATCGCAATAAAGAATATATCGTTCAGGGTGGTGAGGTTGTCATAGTGGATGAGTTTACCGGCCGAATGATGCCCGGCAGGCGCTGGTCAGATGGTTTGCACCAGGCAGTTGAAGCGAAAGAAGGCGTAAAAGTCCAGGCAGAAAACATCACCCATGCCACCATCACCATCCAGAATTACTTTCGCATGTACGATAAGCTGGCTGGTATGACGGGTACTGCTTTGACCGAAAAAGAGGAATTTTACCGAATCTACGGACTGGATGTTTTACCGATACCCTCCAACCTTGAGTATCGTGCTCAGCGCAAAGATTCCGGTCTGAAAGCAGAAGAAACTAAAGACGACGAAGGCTACAAATATACGTTTTATTACGCAGAGGACGACCCGACGATGAGTCCTCTTTTCTACAAGCGAAAAGACTATCCTGATGTGATTTATCGCACGGGTGAAGGCAAGGTAAGGGCAATCGTCCTGGAAATTATTCGATATTATGTGATTGGACGACCGCAATTGGTTGGAACAACCTCGGTAGAGAGCTCAGAACGGCTTTCAGAGCGGTTGGCGCCTGAAATGATTCGCCGTTTACTTCAGGTCAGTTTAATGCGCAATGCCTTTTTTAGAAAGAAAAACGTAAAAGAGGAAGATTTCATTGATTCCCCCGAGCTCAAACCGCTCAATGAACACCTTGAACAGCTGAGAATGACGGAGTTGCGCCGTTGGAGCCGCGAGTTTGGCATGGAAAGCATGGACCTCAATGATGAGACCAATCGAGTTCCACTGCTGGATCTTTTAGGACTGGAAGAGAGCGATTGGCTCAGGCTTCAGGTTTTGTTTGACGGCGGGCTGCCGCACCAGGTGCTCAATGCACGCAAACACACCGAAGAATCGCTGATCATCGCCGGTGCTGGCGCATTTGGTGCTGTCACGATCGCAACTAATATGGCTGGTCGCGGTGTGGACATCAAGCTGGGTGGAGAGCTAAATGAGGGGTTACTCTCAAAAACCAACCAGGTTTTGGCAAAATACAGCCAGGAGGACCCCTACAACATGACCATGCCAGAGCGGTTGGAAGCAGTAAGGGGGCTGAATATCGAACTGGAAGATGAAGAAGAGCAGCAAGCGCTGGACACTTTTGTCAACTACATGGAAGATATGGCTAAGGTGCGACAACTGGGTGGTTTGCATGTGATCGGGTCTGAACGTCACGAAGCCAGACGTATCGATAATCAGCTGCGCGGTCGGGCAGGACGCCAGGGTGACCCTGGATCCTCGCGTTTTTACCTGGCGCTGGACGATGAATTGATGCGTATGTTTGGCGGTGAGCAAATGGAATCCATGCTCTCCCGCTTCAATGTTGACGAAAACATGCCTATCGAAATTAATTTGGTTAACAAGCTGGTTGAACAAGCCCAAACACGAGTAGAAGGCTCTAACTTTGACATGCGCAAGCATCTGCTTGAGTATGATGATGTACTTAACACCCAAAGAAACCGCATCTATGAAGAGCGCGATAAGATTTTTTCAAAGGAAAATCTGCATGATGACGTAAAAGAGATGCTACAAACTGAGCTGCGCACCAGGGTTGAAACCGGTATGGCTGACCCTGAAGGACCCTGGAAGCTGGTGGCTTTTCTGGAAGAAGTCCAGCCTGTCATTAACACAGATTTTGGGAATTACCCTTCCTTCTCTTTCCAGATGATTATGGATCACCTCGCAGATGAAACCGAAAGCGAGAACCTTAAAAACTCAATAGTGGAACTCGCGGAAAAAGCAGTAAATGCAGAAAACGACCACATCCAGCAGGGGGCAGATACGTTGTTTACCCATTTTGAACAAAGCCTCAAAAGCCAGCTTGCTGAAGGTGGTGAAAATATTGAGGCATATCTTGACGGTCTGGATGTGAATGAACGGCATGACTACCAGGCTGAGATTAGCTCAATCGTTGGCATTCCAGTCCGTCTGGCACCACGCGAACAACAGTTACTTCAGGATAATCCCTACAGTATGCAAGGCGTACTCAAAGAAATGCTTCGTACGAGCATCATGCTAAACATTACCAGGCGGCTGTTAATGACTCTCGAACGCAGAATTGGTGAAAAGTGGCAGCTCAAACCCAGCGATCTCGCTCAACTCACATGGGCTGAAGTTAAGGAGCAGATCAACGAACAGCTAGAGACCTCGCGAGAAAGGCGCATAGAAAGGCTTTTCGGAGACACCCAGGAGGTAAGACGAGATCTCGAATCCAATCAGGAGTTGCTCGAAGAAGCGCTAACGGATGACGATGCCCTGCTGGCTGTTCTGCAGCTTAGTACCAAAGGAAAGCACATAGCCTTCGATGAACGCTCTCATCGCAAGCAGCTGCGCACACATGACCGGTTGAATTACGTGTTTTCTTCTGCCGATGAGCTCGAAGGAACTCCCTCCGATGTCGTGTATGAGCGAATTCTTGCTCATCTGGAGGCCGCGGAAAACAGGCTGGCGGAAATCTTTGGTGCCAATGAGTGGAATCATCTCAGGCAGAATGAGGCGAAGCTGAAGGTCCTGCCCGAAGCAACCCGCAAAGCAATTTTGGAAGAAATCGGTGAAGCAGAATGGAAACATATTTCTGATGAGCCTTTAAGTGAGTTGAGTGAAGAGGTGGAAGAGCGTTTGTCACCGATCATGGGTGAGCAGACGCAAAACCGAATCTACCGGGATTTACTGCTGAAAACAATCACCGATGGTTGGGTTGAATATCTGACACGCATGGAAGCACTGCGGGTATCCATCACAATGGAATCGTATGCCCAGAGGGATCCACTTGTGCAGTATAAGCGCCAGGCAAGCACGATGTTCAGCGAATTGTTATCGGAGGTCCGCCAGGGAGTTTTGAGCACGATGTTCCGCTACCGACCAAACAAACCTGCGGACGCGGAAACAGAGAATGTCTCGACGCAGTCAAAACAAGGGATGTCCAAAAAGAAAAAACGCAGAAGGCATTAATAGGGATAAGAATGAAGATATTAGTCACTAACGACGACGGAGTAACCGCACCCGGGCTGTTGGGGCTGGTTCAGGCAGCCAGACAAGTCCCTGGTGCAGAGGTTTCTGTGCTGGCACCAAACCATAATTGGTCAGCTTGTGGGCATGTTAAAACCATGAGCAAGCCTCTGCGCGTGTGGGAGACCCGACTTGAGGACGGCAGCACTGCCTGGACCTCGGATGGCGCACCGTCGGATTGTGTTGCGATGGCGATTATGGGTGCTCTGGAGACGAAATTTGACCTGGTGCTCTCAGGTATTAACCCCAACGCCAATGTGGGTCTGGATGTGACTTATTCCGGCACTGTGACCGCGGCGATGGAAGGAGCGATCAACGGAATACCCGGGTTTGCTGTTTCGATCGATGCGCCTGAATATCATCAGAGCTCGCTGGATTATAAAGACGCAGCGCAAAAAGCGTGTGAAATCGCTGTAAAGTTGTTCGAAGCCTGGGATTTTAAGCTACCTGTTCCCATCTGGAACATTAATCTGCCTTACCGGCCTGATGGGAATTATCAGGGCATCAAGTTTACCAGGCAAGGTGTTCGCCTGTACCACGACGTGCTGGAAAAACGCCTGGACCCGCGGAATAAACCCTACTATTGGATAGGCGGCGACCCGCCAACAGGCGTGATAGAGGAGGGCACTGATTACGGAGCGATAAAACAGGGTTATATCTCGCTCACGCCACTGCAGATGAACATGACTGACATCGCCAGGTTGGAAAAATATCGAGATCT
>CAZMZQ010000129.1:3228-4591 GCA_964570745.1 uncultured Anaerolineaceae bacterium | reverse complement strand
GGTTCGACCATTACCAAAGCTAACGCCTTCCGGCTCCTGCCGGAAGGTCGTTTTGAGTCTTTTGCACAGGGTGTTGCCGCAACAACCGTAGGGGAAGGTGACGTTTACATTGGTGCCAAAACAGCAATGGCAGATCTCGCCGCAAACTTGGAAAACCAACTTGATCGTCCGGAAATCCACCTCAACAGCTCAGCAGCCGGAGGCTTGCGTATGACTGTGCATGGTCTGACCTATAACATGACCGCACGGGCAGCGCGTGAGGCAGCCCTGGGCGCTGGTGCGATCATCAAAATGGTTACAGCTGGTTTGCTTGATGATTATGACCTGGCAGAAATACGGGAAATCAACCCAAACATCGTTCTGCTGGCAGGGGGCGTGGATTATGGTGAGAAGTCCATTGTATTACGCAATGCCGAAAAACTGGCTTCGATTGGGCTTGATGCACCGCTGCTTTACGCGGGTAATGTCGCCATCCGCGACCAGGTTTGCCAGATCTTCAGCGGTTGCGGCGACCAGGAAGTATTAGTGACTGATAACGTTTTCCCTGATGTTGATGTGCTCAATGTCGATCCAGTTAGGAAGCTGATCCAGGAAGTTTTCAATCGCCACATCATACATGCCCCTGGCATGCAGCGGCTGCGCGAACTTACCGACAAGCCCATTCTGCCCACACCTGGGGCTGTTTTAAAGGGGGCGGAATTGTTTGCCGAAGAAATGGGTGATGTCCTGGTTGTGGACGTGGGTGGTGCGACAACGGACGTCCACAGCGTCACCGAGGGCAGCCTGGAATGGGCTCCACGAATGACCGAGCCTGAGCCACGTGCCAAACGTACCGTGGAGGGCGACCTGGGCGTGTATGTAAACGCTCATAATATTGTCAGGCTTTCCGAAGACATTGAGTGGGAGCACCGTTTGAAAGATTTGGAAGCCTTGCCTGCCACCGACCAACAGATTAAACTGACAAGTTGGCTGACCAGACGGGCAGTGCAGACCGGTATCCGAAGGCATGCCGGCGTGGTGAGCGACCTCTATACCCCAACTGGGAAAAAACAGGTCGTTAAAGGCAAAGACCTGACCGCTATCCGCTGGTTGGTTGGAACTGGCGGAGCCCTGACCAAAATTCCCGGTGGCAAACAGATCCTCGAAGAAATCTGTACAGGTCCAGGTAAATACCTGTTACCAACAGCGAACGCAGAGGTGTTAATTGATCGCGAATATCGGTTTTCAGCTCTCGGCACCCTGGCGCACCAATACCCGGAAGAAGTAAAAGCAACCTTCCGCTATTGGACCGAACGGGAACTAAGGAATAATTAACGAGGAGGACGAAGATGTACACCCGTACCCCCAGGCTTGAAATTTACCC
>CAZMZQ010000129.1:0-3128 GCA_964570745.1 uncultured Anaerolineaceae bacterium | reverse complement strand
ACAGGCAGGAAAAGTTCACAAAGCCATCCTGATGGTGGATGTCGGTGACCTGCGTGAAGGTATCTGGCCCGACCGGGTCGTCCCGCTGGTGGAACAAGCAGCTCAACTTACTGGCATTGAGTTGGTGGGACTGGGCGCTAACCTGGCTTGTTATGGCGGTGTGATCCCCAGCCTTGAAAATATGCAGATATTGATCAGCGCACGGGACGCTTGTCGAGAAGTGACCGGGCTTCCGCTCGATCTGCTATCAGGAGGAAACAGCAGTTCACTCCCGCTGCTTGCAAGCGGAAAAATGCCGAAGGAGATCAACCACTTCCGCATTGGCGAAGCGATCATCCTCGGGCGGAATGTGCTCGACCGCAGTCCCTGGCACAGAACACGCCAGGATACCCTGCGAGTGGTGGCAGAGATCATAGAACTTGAGGTTAAACCCTCCATCCCGATCGGTGAAACTGGTCAGGATGCATTTGGCAACGAACCCGAGTTTGTGGACCGCGGACTGCGAAAGCGTGCCTTGTTAAACCTTGGCCGCCAGGATGTGGTCATCGAAGGGTTGGAGCCGATCGATCCGGGGATACTCGTGTTGGGTGGAAGCAGCGACCACCTGGTGTTGGACGTCAGCGATGCGCAAACACCGCTACACCTGGGTGACGAAGTTGCATTCTACCCTGGCTACGGTGCGACACTGGCAGCCGCCACTTCTGATTATGTTGAAAAAACTGTAATTACAGAATAGAATCCTGATACTGATGCTATATCCAACTTATGTTCAAGTTCATTTAGACAATATTCGCTTTAATCTGGAGGGGATCCGTAAAACCGTCGGACCGAATCGGAAGATTCTGGTAGCAGTTAAAGCAAATGGTTATGGGCACGGCGCCGTGCAGGTTTCACGCGTGGCACAGGATGTGGGCTGTGAATGGCTGGGGGTTGCGACTGTACCGGAGGGCATCCGCCTGCGTAAGGCTGGAATTAACATGGAAATCCTAAAATTCAGCCCTGCCTTCCCTGAAGCGATGCTGGGTGCAGTGAAACATAATATTTCCCTGACGGTATGTGACACAGAAGGGATACGACAATTGCAGGAGGTTTGCGCTAAAAATGGACTGAATGCCAAGGTGCATCTAAAGATTGATACCGGCATGGGTCGCATTGGTGTTATGCCAAAAGAAGCTTTGGGCATGGCATCTTTCATCGAGAGAGAAAACCCCAACCTCAATCTGGAGGGAGTCTTCACTCATCTGCCGGTAAGCGACTTCGACCCGGATTATACCCAAAGGCAGGTTTGCGAATTCAATCGTGTCATAGCTGATATAGAGAAAACACTTAGTCGAAAAATTGAAATGGTACATTGTGCCAATTCTGCTGCGGTGTTGGGAGAAGAATACGCCTGGATGGACATGGTCCGTCCGGGTATTATGGTTTACGGTTTTTACCCGGACAAGAGAACTCCCCATTCGATCCAGCTCAAACCCGGTATGAGTTTTTTTACACGGGTCAGCTTTGTTAAAAAAGTGACCGCGGGAACAGGTATCAGCTATGGCCACACCTGGATCGCACCGCAGGATACCTGGATCGCGACATTACGGGTGGGTTATGGCGACGGCTATAACCGGCTGTTCACCAACCGGGGTCGGGTTTTGATCAATGGCAGATCTTATCCTGTCGTCGGGAAAGTATGCATGGATCAAACCATGATCGACCTGGGACCAGAAACCGATGTGAAAGTTGGCGACAAAGTTGTGTTGATTGGCAAGAGTGGGGATGAAGAAATCACCGTGGACGAGTGGGCGGATAAACTGGGAACGATTACTTATGAAGTAACCTGCCAGATCAGCCCCCGGGTTAAACGTTATTATGGGAAAAGGCCGAGATAGTTGTGTAATTCAGCTCAGCTGCTTCAGCTAGTTTTCCCCACGAATAACAACAATCGGTAAATAGCTCTTGACCCCTGCGGTTATTCGCCTATAATTGCAGCAATCGATCTTTTAAAGACTTTGACGAGGACTAGTAAACGCAAAGCCGGTAGCACAGAGAGCAGGAGTGGCTGAGAACCTGCCTATACGAGTGCGGTGAATGGACCTCTGAGTTGCAGGATGAACGCCTAGAAGCAAGTAATCTGTGCCGGAGTTGCCACCGTTATCTGGGTAAAGGGTATCGCGATTTTCGCCGTACTCGAATAGAGTGAAGCTGGCTTTTTCCCTGTGTGCATCACCAGGGAATTTTTGATTATAGGGCTGGTTTAACCGGGGTGGCACCGCGGATTGCTAACACATTCGTCCCCAGTGGATGGGTGTGTTTGATTTAACGGCTAAACCGAGGAGAATTGCCATGAAAGACCAAAACCAAACCCGATTTCTACTGAACGAAAGTGATATTCCGCGTTTCTGGTATAACATGAACGCGGATAGTCCAGTTGCTCCCACTCCCGTTTTCGACCCTGTTTCCAAGGAGCCGATCACCAAGGACGCTCTTGAAGCCCTTTTTCCACTTCCTATTATCGAGCAGGAAACAACCATGGAGCGTTATGTTCCCATTCCTGAAGAAGTGTGTGAGATCTATAGGCTGTACCGTCCGACTCCATTGATAAGAGCTCGCCGCCTGGAAAAAGCACTGGATACCCCTGCTCATATCTATTACAAATACGAAGGAGCATCCCCAGCCGGTTCCCATAAAATGAATTCTGCTATTCCCCAGGCATATTTCAACAAAATCAGTGGAACTCATGCAATGACTACAGAAACTGGCGCAGGACAATGGGGAAGTGCTTTGGCAATGGCGTGCAAGATGTTTGATATAGATCTGGAAGTCTTTATGGTCAATGCCTCTTACCTGGGAAAGCCTTATCGACGCGTGATCATGGAAACCTACGGTGCACAAATCTTCGCCAGCCCGTCTCCTAGGACTAAATCCGGACGATACTATCTGGAAAAACGACCGGATCACCCCGGTTCGCTTGGCATTGCCATCTCAGAAGCAGTTGAAGTAGCTGTGGAATCCCGAGGACGCAAAAAATATGGTCTGGGGTCTGTGCTTAACCATGTTATGCTGCACCAAACCGTAATTGGAGAAGAAGCCCTCAAACAAATGGACCTGGCTGGTGAATATCCGGATGTTGTCATCGGCTG
>CAZMZQ010000128.1:0-4725 GCA_964570745.1 uncultured Anaerolineaceae bacterium | reverse complement strand
GCTTCTGAAGGTTTGCTGAGCGAGCAGATCGCCAGGTATATCGAAGAACACGACCTCATATCGGTCTGGGAGCAAACAGACTCAACAGAACCACCCCAGGCAGTTGCGGAAGATCTGGTGGAAACGGACAGCATCGAAGCTCGTATTGGCAAACTCTTGTTCCAGAAGAAACTCACCCTGGGGCTGGCAGAAAGCTGCACCGGTGGCTTGATCGGTCATATCCTTACCAATGTGCCCGGTTCATCCGAATACTTTATAGGCAGCATAGTCTCCTATGCCTACCAGGCAAAGGTCAACCTGCTGGGGGTCAGCTGGGACACGCTCAAGAAACACGGTGCTGTGAGCAGTGAAACTGTGCTCGAAATGGCACGAGGAGCCCGCTGGCAATTCAACAGCGACCTGGGACTTTCAGTCTGCTGCATCGCAGGACCAGGCGGAGCCACAGCCGAAAAACCCGTTGGAACCAGCTGGATCGGGCTTTCAACGCCTGAAGGGGACTGGGCCTATCATTATTTGTTTGAAGGAGACAGGCTAAAAGTTAAGGAATTGTTGGCTCAAGAGGCATTACAAGTTCTGTTAAATTATCTCAAAGCCCTAAAGTTAAAAGAATGACCGAGATAAATACTGGACTGGCAGAGTCAGAACAAAGCGAAATTGACGTCTTAAAACGAAAGTTTCGCCTCCCGGCTTTTATGCCTTTATTCTGGCTTGGCATGGCAGCAATTGTTGGACCGGTGCTTGGGCAGATGGTAAAAATCCCCTGGTATTGGTGGGGTGGCTTGGTGCTGATTGCTATAACCAGCATTTTAATCAAGCCCAAAAACAAAACACCCATCCAGACTTTACGTTCGGTTCCTGGCGGTTTGATCGTGGCAGCTTTGGGCATGACAGCGATGTTATATCAACTCAGCTTGCCCACGTTGAAACCGGATAACTTGTTGTATTATCACCAAAAGGGCAAATTGACAATCACGGGGTTGGTGATTGCCCCACCCGAAGAAAAAACATCGAGTCTAGAAGTTGTAGTCAAATCAGAATATTTGAGAATATCTGGAAGAACTGAAAATCCGGTAAACGGCAAGGTGTTGTTTTATATTCCGTTAGGCACCACGCTTCAATACGGAGACAGAGTGGAAGTTTGGGGAGATCTGGAGAAGCCCGATGAGGGAGAAAGCTTCTATTGGCGCGAATATTTGGAACACAAAGGCATCTATTCCACCATCCAGTTCCCACAAGTGAAAGTAATAGAACGGAGCCAGGGGAATCCGCTGTTGGCGATGCTTTTTAGTCTGAGAGAAAAAGGAAATGAAGTAATCACGCAGATTTTTCCTTCTCCAGAGGACGCCTTGCTGCGCGGGATATTGCTGGGCGACGAAAGTGCGATATCTCCGTCGATGGAAGAAGCTTATCGAAGAACCGGCACCTCCCATATCATCGCCATCTCGGGATTTAATATGGCGGTATTGGCAGGTATGATCAGCTTGTTCTTTACACGACAACTGGGTACAAAAAGAGGGGCCGTCGTAACAATCCTGGTTTTGGGATCTTACAGTTTGCTTGTAGGGGGAAGCGCTTCGGTGCTGCGAGCAGCTTTTATGGGAGCTTATACTGTTTTGGCAGGAGCTATTGCAAGGAGGGGTAACACGCTCAACAGTTTAGGGTTGAGCGCGCTGGTGATGGTATTGATTAACCCACATCTTCCCTGGGATCTTGGTTTTCAATTCTCTTTTCTGGCTACTTTGGGGCTGGCGCTTTTCGCCGGACCCTTGCAGCTGCGGGTGGAAGACTGGCTCAAAAAACGATTTGATCAAAAGCGGGCAGTTGTTTTAGCCTCCATTTTGTCTGAATTGATATTTTTAACCCTGATTGCACAGGCAATGGTGCTGCCGGTCAGCATTTGGCACTTCCACCAGGTTTCATGGTTGTTTTTGATTGCGAACCCATTGATATTGCCACTGCAACCTGCGGTGATGATTTTGGGATTGGCAGCGATGACCGGGGGTCTGTTTTCAATCACGCTCGGCAGAATTTTAGCGTGGGTGGCCTGGCCCTGGGCTGCCCTAACCAACTGGATCGTAATGACCCTGTCAGCAATCCCGACCCAACCTATGAGTTTGCCCCAATTCAACCTCTTTTGGGTTTTTATCTCATACCTGGTTTTGTTTGGGGTTTTCTTCCGACCAAAAATCGGAGAGATCGGTAAGACAATATTGAAACCTCAGTACGGATTGCTTGTGTTAGCTGCGCTTGTTATCGTTACGTGGTTGACTATAACAAGGGCTCCAGATGGAAATCTTCACATTTATCTTCCAGGGGAAGAAAAGCAATCGTTCTTATTGATCGAAAACGAAGAAGGACAAGCGGTTTTGCTGGCAGGTTCGGCAGGTGAGCACAGCCTGGTTGAGGAAATATCTGTGCGGTTACCACTCTTTAAAAAACGGTTGGAGATTGTAATAATTCCGCAATGTAAACGGGATCAATTGGCAGGAATGTTCCTGGTAACTGAAAAGTATGAAATAAGTCAGACATTGTGGTTGTGCGACCCGGAAAGCAATCAAACCAGCAGAAATTTGTTTCAGGCGATGGGGAAAAAACAGGTCAAACAAGAATTCCTGAAACAGAGTGTTCAATTAAGAGCGTCTGAATTAATACTGGAGCTGACTGTGGCTGAAGAGACAATGGCAAATCTCAGGTTATCGCATGGAGACGTGAAGTTGTTGATTTTCTCTGTGTCGGCAGCTGAACAATCAGGCAAAGACCCGGGTGCGGGAATTGAATCACAAAACCAGACTGGCTACAGGGTCTATCCTGATTGTGACAATTGCCAGCTATTAGTCACGCAAACAGAGGAATCAAAAGAATTGTTCGGGAAGGCGAATTATGGTCTCGAATTAGTCAGTGATCGGAAAAATTTTTATATTCGTTAACAAAAACGCACAGTTCATGATAAACTAGGCGAGAAGTAATAACATAATTACAAGTTTCCAAGAGGATTAAATGAATTTGCAACTCACAAACCAGGTTGACTATGCAATACGGGCAATGACTTATCTCGCGGGGAGTGAACAGGGGCAATGGATTCCTTCCAGTTTAATTGCTGAAGAAATGCAAATCTCGCGCATGTTTTTATCAAGGATAAACATGTATTTAGGGCGGGCGGGTTTGCTGAGCTCCCAACGCGGAGCAAAGGGCGGTGTTATGCTGGCAAGAGACGCTGCTGATATCAGCATTTATGATGTAATTGTTGCGGTCGACGGACCAATTATGGTCAACAGATGCTTGGAAACACCAGAACACGATACTTTTAAATTTAATACCCAACTTAATAATTATTGGCAAAGTGTCCAGGTTGAATTGGAACAGAAACTGAAAAACACCAGTTTGAAAGACCTTGTTGACTAAGGTTTCTCATTAAAAAGTCAATTCTCTTAAAAAGTAAAACACCGGTTTTCGCCGGTGTTTTTTACCTGATGAACAAATTCTGTTTGTTATTTTTTGGTGATTGCACGGTAGATTAGCAAGACAACAATTGCCCCGATAAAGGCAGCAACTAAGTTACCAATGATACCGCTGCCTAACGTAATCCCAAGCAGACCGAAGAGCCAGCCGCCAAGCAATCCACCAAGGATGCCTGAAATGATAGCTCCTAAAACACCAACCTTTACGCCGGGTACCGCCAGATCAGCCAACCATCCAGCGACACCACCAACAACAATGGTCCATAATAAGTTTAGATTTCCCATGTTTTAATCCTGTTCTGTCTAAAAGATTGCATAATTGTCAATCTCTTTTCATTTTATAGCTTAGGAAAGATAGAAATCAATTTATAGGCTTATACAAACCTTGCATATAACTTTGAGGTGAAAGCTTTTGCGATTAATTAGTAAAAATTGGAATCAAGCCTACATTAATCAAATTCATGCTGGTTATAATTAACTCAAGCTTTGTGTATTTACAGGAAATATGTAGGAACTCAAATCTTTTTGTGAAGAGGTATCATGGACAAGTTTATAGTGATCGCCGGCAACATCGGAGCAGGAAAAACCACTCTGGTTAAGATTCTCAGCGAAAAGCTGAACTTTACGCCGTTTTATGAACCCCATGAGGAAAACCCATACCTGGCGGATTTTTATGAGGATATGGAAAGTTGGTCTTATCAATCCCAGGTATATTTTTTAACCAGGCGGCTCAAAATACATAAAGAGTTAATCGCGGCAGAAGGTTCAGTGGTCCAGGATCGCAGCGTTTATGAAGATGCTGAGATTTTTGCACGTAACCTTTATTTGCAAGGAGACCTCAGCGCCCGGGATTATGGTGTATACCGCGATCTATATAGCATCCTGGCTTCTTTGTTGCCTCCCCCCAGCCTGATGGTTTATCTGAGGGCGTCTGTGGATACGCTCATGCAGCGCATCGCCAAACGCGGACGTGAATATGAAGCTGGTATTTCCAGGAGTTATCTGGCAAGTCTGAATAACCTTTATGAAGACTGGATGAACGCTTTCGATCAATGCCCGGTGCTAATCATCAACAGCGACGACCTCAATCTTGTCTCCAGCCCTGAGCATGTTGACCAGGTGGTGTGCTGGGTGCAAAACAAGCTGACCGGAAGAACAGAGGTGCGGTTATAACTTCCACCTTATATAAAAACAGGACGGATTTTTCTTTTATCCTGTTTTTAGTATCTCTGAACTCTATTCACTCAACAGATAAGCCAGGACCCAT
>CAZMZQ010000127.1:0-4739 GCA_964570745.1 uncultured Anaerolineaceae bacterium | reverse complement strand
AAGTATGACCCCTTCCGCAAATTCATACAAAATACCGGGAAACGGAACGGGACAAACCACGTTCCCTACGACACGATCGCCTTGTCGGATTGGGATTTTGGGACCCGCCCATACGGTATTGATTAAAGGGCGATGCCAAATTTGGTCTCTTTTCCTTTTAAGCCACTTCCTATCAGCTATAATTGCAGCGTGAAAATCATCAGGCGTTTGTTTAATCAACTTTTTACCATCCAACCCGACGACCAGGTGCCGGAAAAAGTTACGCTTAATTTCAAGCATAATGTGATCGTAAACACAATTGATTTGGGCTTTTTCTATTTTTCGGATAGTTTTTGGTCGATCAATACCATCATGCCTGTTTTCGCTGCCACGCTGACCGATTCGCCTTTCCTGATTGGCTTGATTCCAGCTGTTGTGAATGCCGGCTGGTTTATTCCGCAGCTTTTTATGTCCGGAAGAATCAACAAAATGTCGAGGGTGCTGCCGCTTTCACTAAAGATGGGGGTTTTAGAACGTATTCCTTTCATGATGATGCCTTTGCTGGCATTGTTGATTGGCAAGGTTGAAAACCAGACAGTGTTCTGGCTCCTGTTTTTGCTGATGATCTGGCGTGGGGTTGGGGGAGGGCTCTCCGCGCTGCCCTGGCAGGAGCTGAATGCCCGCGTATTTCCGATCAGTCACCGCTCGCGTTATATCGGCTTTTCGCGCGTAATTGCCCAAACCACCGGAGTGCTCGGCTCGTTGTTGTCAGCTTATTTACTGGGCAAATTCCCGTACCCAAGCAACTATACGATCGGTTTCATCGTTGCAGGGGTTTCGCTCTGGATCTCTTATTGGGGTTACTCACAAAACCGGGAATCCGAAAATGAAATTCACACCGATCTGGCTGAAGGTGATGACTCCAAGCCAAAGGACAACACCTGGCAGGTGATGAAGCAGATTCTGAAGACGGACGGCAATTTCAGGTGTTACCTGATCTCCCGGTCGCTGGCTTTTATGGGCAACATGGCGAGCGCGTTTATGGCAGTCTATGCCATGCAGCGTTTTAACCTGGGTGATGAATATGCCGCGATTTTCACTTCGGTTTTGCTGATCACCGGGATTCTTGGTTATGTCGTATGGGGTGGACTGGGAGATCGCATCGGACCGCAAAAAGTGGTTGTATTATCCTTTATCACCTGGGGTTTGGGGTTGATCGCAGCTATGTTTTCTCAAACCCTGTGGGTTTATTACGCTGTTTTTGCTCTTTTTAGCCTGTATTCATCCGGTTTGAACGTTGGGGATATGATGCTGGTGATGGAAATTGGAGAAGAGCGGCACCGTCCGGTTTACCTGGGCCTGGCACGCTCGCTGACTGGTGCATTTTTGTTGCTTGCCCCGATTTTATCGGGTTGGTTGGTGGAACGATTCAGTTACCTGGTCATGTTCGCCGTGTCGCTGGGGTTCATGATTGCGGCAACTATTTTTATGACCACGGTCAAGGACAGACCGAGGAGAGACTCAACTTCGCAAGTCTGAGCTGTTGCTCCCCCTGTTGGCTTAATTGAGCGTTAGCGGAGGGAGCATACCTTACTGCGTAGGCACAGGGCCCCCTCCGTACGTAATTGGACGCTTCCATCATCATGACCCCCACTCCCATACGCTTTGCTTCAGGGATCTTCGACGTGTGAATTGTTCCTTTCTAACAAGCGATCAAATGAAATAATGTGTATTGGAGTCGGTGGCGGAGGCAGCCATGGTTGCTACGCCAGCGATCTCAACCCCATCCAAAAGTTCTTCGCGCTTGATGCCCATCAGATCCATCGACATCTGGCAGGCTAAAATGCGCACGCCGTTTTCTTGTGCGGTTTTGATCATCTCGGGAAGCGAATCGACATTGTATTTCTTCATTATGCCCTTGATCATTGCCGTCCCCGCGCCCATCATGTTCATCTGTGAAATGGTCAGCTTATCTGCGCCTCTCGGCATCATCCAGCCGAACATTTTCTCGATTAAATTCTTTTTGACCTTAACCGGTTCGGGTTTGCGCAGGATGTTCAGCCCCCAGAAGGTGAAAAAGAGGGTTGCTTTTTGTCCCAGCGAGGCGAACCCGTTGGCGATGATAAAAGCGGCGATGGCTTTGTCGAGGTCGCCCGAAAAAACGACCATGGTCAGGTCTTTCCCTGGGGTCGGGACAGGCTGGCTATCAGCACTAGCGGTTCCCATACTCTGGGCAAGCCCTTTTTGTAACTGGGCAGTCACGATACCTTTGCTGACGTCCAAAGCAAGCAGGCTGTTTCCGGTCGACTTTGCCCAGGCGCCTACATCGGCGGCGAAGCCCATATCGGTCGCTGTTACCGTGACCACATCACCATCGTCCATCTCGTTTACCTTTTTATAGAGCTTCAAAATTGGTCCGGGGCACTGCAGTCCACAGGCGTCGAGGCTGTATTCTATACCGGTACTTTGAACTGCTTGAGCCGCAGCTTCAGCGGGCGAATTTTCAACTTGTTTCATTGCATTATTATTCCTGTGTGTTAAATTGAGGGTCTTGTAGCCTCCGTTGACGTTGACAGCATCAAAACCTTTCTGGCGAAGAGCGCGAAGGGCAAAATAGGACCGTTTGCCGGTGCCACAAATTACAGCCAGGCGTTTTCCCTTTGGCAATTCGTCGATACGTGAGCGCAGTTGAGACAGGGGGATGTTGATCGCCCCGGGTATGGCAGAAACTGCCAGTTCTTCCGGGTAGCGCACATCCAGAACCGCCCATTCGTCAGGATCGAGCTGTTCCACCTGGTCCCACTGAACCACTTCCATATCTCCACGCAGCAAATTCGATGCCATAAACCCGGCAATATTGACCGGATCACGGGAAGAACCGAAGGGAGGAGCGTAGCTGAGTTCCAGCTCTTCCAGGTCATAGACGGTCAGGTTGCCGTGAATCGCAGTGGCAATCACATCGATTCGCTTTTCCACACCTTGCGTACCAACTGCTTGTGCGCCATAAATCTGTCCCTGGGGTCCAAAAAGCAATTTCAGCTGGATTGGCGCTGCGCCTGGATAGTAGCTGGCATGGTTGTTATCATGACCGGTGACGCTTTCGAAAGGAATTTCAGCTTCTTTCAGCTGGCGGCTGTTAAGCCCCGTGCTGGCGACAGTCAGGTCGAAAATTTTCACGACCGAGGTGCCGATTACGCCTTTGAAAGTTGCTTCACGCCCGGCAATATTATCTGCCGCGATACGGGCTTGCTTGGAAGCTGGTCCAGCCAGTGCCAAAAAGGTCGGTTTACCTGTCAGGCTGGCATTGACCTGAACTGCATCACCAACTGCGTAGATATCGGGATCGGAGGTTTGCATGCGGTCGTTGACACAGATATGACCGCGTGGTTCCATCTCAAGCCCGGCATCTTTAGCGAGTTTTGTGTTTGGTCGTACGCCGATGGATAGGATCACCAGGTCGGTTTCCAGCTTGAACCCGCTGCTTGTGTTGACTTGCAGAGGGCTGTTCTGACCGGTCTCAATCGTCTTGAGCCCATCACCGAGATGCAGGTTGACACCGTGAAGCTCCAGGTGTTGGTGCACCTCGGCTGCCAGTTCATAATCAACCGGTGCCATTACCTGGTCCATCATTTCAACCAGGTCAACCTTCAAACCGAGTTCAACCAGGTTTTCGGCAACTTCCAAACCGATAAAACCCCCACCGACCACGACTGCTTTTTTAGGCTGGCGGGTTTCGATCCATTCGGTGATGGCATCCAGTTCAGGGATGTTGTGTAAAACGAAAACACCTTCATGGTCGACCCCTGGCAGGGGCGGGACGATTGGGCTGGCTCCGGGCGAGAGCACCAGCTTGTCGTAAGACTCGCTGTAATCACGCTGGTTTAACAGGTCGCGGACGGTTACGGTTTTATTTTCGCGATCGATAGAGAGCACTTCTTGATTGGCACGTACATCCAGGTTAAGCAGATCGCGCAGGTCTTCTATACTGGTGACCAAAAGCTGCTCACGCTCTTTGATGGTGCCGCTGATGTGATAGGGTAAACCGCAGTTAGCGAAAGAAACATAAGGTCCTTTTTCAAAAATAATGATTTCAGAATCCTCAGAAACACGGCGCAGCCGGGCAGCGGTTGTGGCACCGCCGGCAACTCCACCTACGATTAATACTTTCACATATACCTCCAAAAATATAATAATGAAAGTATATCATCGTGTTAGCTGACAGGCATTGCTGGTAGCAGGTAGCAGGTAGCAGGTAACAGGGAGCAGGGGTGCTTTGTCTGGCCTATGCTCTGGGGATCTTTGACGTAGGGCTGGGGCTTGCCTCCAGCCGTTAAGTTAGTCTAGTATGAATGTTTGTGGAGGGAGCAATACCCTGCTTCGCGGGGACAAGTCCACCAATCCCCAGCGCTTCACTTCGGGGATCTTCGACGTACGGCTGGGCCTTGGTCCAGCCGCTGAGTTAGCCTAATATGAGTGTGAGCGGAGGGAGCAATACCCTGCTTCGCGGGCACAGGCCCCCAGCCCTACGGCTGAATCCGGGTGTTTTGAATCATACCTCATCCACCACTACGTGGTCCCCCTTCTCCAGAGAGAAGGCAAAAGGTCAAAACAAGGTTTGTGGTCCTGCTTCTCCAGGGAGGAGGCAAAAGGGCATCACAAGGTTTAGAGATGTACGCGTAGACCAGGCGCGGGGCTGACAGTGCCAATATCCCATGCCGAAATTCCGCGCTCCTGCGTTTTCTGCTGGAAATCCGCAAGCT
>CAZMZQ010000126.1:0-4747 GCA_964570745.1 uncultured Anaerolineaceae bacterium | reverse complement strand
AACCGTACAGGCGGGTTCCAATTACGAACGATCGATATTAACATTAGTAAGCGCGAAACGGAACGGGACCAGTACTGCTCGCTGCGCTCCCAGCATCATGACCATGTTCCTTACGGTAAAACATGCCGCATTCCCCACAACATGATCGCTTTGTCGGATTGGGATTGATCAATCAAATCAATGGGATGGCGCTAATACCAACAACCCCTGTGCCCGTGGGCACAGGGGTTGTTGGCGTATGTGATCAGAAATTGATCTATCAAAAATGTAAAACCCGTATTGCCTCATAATAAAAAGTAACTAAAGGGGTAACCATGATACCGGAGAGCAGGGCGTGGCACTCTGTAATTTTACCGGCGTTTTATTTCAAAGCCTTCACCCGTGTCTGCACTGCCTGGGCGACAGCGGTGAGTCGGTCGGCAATTTGCTGGGCTTCTTTTTTATCGCTATCTCCAAGCAGGGCGTCGGCAAGTGAGCCGGGTTTATCTGCCTGGGTGAGCTCATCCATGCCCAGAAGCACCCTCTTCAGATTCCGGGCAGATTTGGTGAGAGGGTCTGCCGGCAGGCGCGGCTGGCGTTGTTGCGTTTTGCCAGATTCGCGCTCAAGAAATGCCTCCACATCCAGGTAGCTGCGGTTTTCAAATTCGGCGAAATATTCAACAGCTGCTGGCCACAATTTGGCATCGTAACGCATAATTTCGCGCAAGACGCGTTCGGGCATTTCAGAGAGATCTGCGAGCTCCAGCGAAGCTTCAGGCAGATCAAAGAATTTCATCAACCGACCGAAATAAGTGCGTTCCATCTGCAAATTCTTTTGAAGCAGGTCTTTCATCTCATCGCTCAGTCGCACATCCGCAACCCGCTTGAAATATTCGTTTTCTTTCTCGCCGTCCTCCGGGGCAACCTGGCTGGCTTCCAATACCAGCCTGGCAGCAGCGCGGGCTTTCCCGACCGGGGTGAGGGCCTTGTAAGCCATGTTTTCAGCGATCTGTTTTTCGAGTGTAGGCTGGTTGTCGATCAGGGCGAGCACATAGGGCTCTTCTTCCGCCCCCTCCGTGAGCGCCTTGATGGCAGTTGCCCAAAAACGCCGTTCGCCAGTAAGCATGTTGAAAATGTCGCGCCCGTCACGGCTGACGACCTGACCGGTGATCGGTTTTATTTGCCCGGTATCGTGCAACGAATCGCCAAGGGTGAATAACTCTTCGAGGTCCCGGCGCACAAGCCGGTTGGTGGCAGCCATCTCCAACCAGAGCCTTGCAGTCTCACGCCAGTTATTTTCTCCGGAATAAAATGGATCGCGGAGAGCAAGCGGTAAGAGCAAGCGCGCCTGGAAGCGGTCTGGGCGGATCATGGAGAGAGGCACACGGTAAACGCTTTGACGGTTGTTGACCATCTTTGGCAGGATCGTTTCAGGCTGCGGCTCATTTTGCTGGCTTGATTCGAAGGCATCTGAAGTCATATCGATCAGATTGCCGAAACTTTTTTTTGGTTCTCTTGTCATTTTTTCTCCTTAAACCCGGCGTCGTTCAGCCCGATCTGTGCCCATGGGCACACTATGCCGAACCCAGTTTTCCCAGGACAGCGTCGACCAGGTTTGATACACAGCGGTATGCCGGCGATCTTTCCGGACAATATGAAAACACATCATAGCCAGCAGTGGTGGCAGCGGAAATGTCCGCGAGGTCTTTGATGTAGGGTAATAACAGGTGACCGTAGATGCGTTCCATATCTTCGATCACATCCTGAGACTGGCGGCGCACCATGCGGAAGCGCGAGGGAATAATACCCAAAACTTCGAGGTTGGGATTGGTCGTTTTGCGGACGTTTTCGATCATGCGCAAAATGTCTGCCAAACCAATCAGGCTGAGCCCGTCCGGTTCGATCGGGATCAAGACATGCGTGCTGGCTACGAGCGAATTCATGGGCAGCATACCGGCAGAGGGTGGGTTGTCGATGATGATATAAGAATATTCGGCTTTAATTGGCTCCAGGAAATAGGTCAGCTGAAAATCGGGTTCTTCACGCTGCTTCAGGGCAGATTCGAGCCCTTCCATGCGAGCTTTGTTGGTGCGAAAAAGCTTTACCTTTTGTTCGCGTTTACGCGGAAGCAACGAATCGACTATCAGCGATTCGCTGGCACTGTATCCGTTTTCGAGCGCCTGGGGATAGTTATTATCAGCAGTGATCACGGGTACAAATTCCTGTGAGAAACCACCGCCCATTGCCGTGATCGTGGCAGAAAGCTGGTCGTCCATATCAATCAGTAAAACCGGTTTACTGTCGGGTTTGCGTGATTCGTGAATTGCAAGCCCGGCTGCCAGGTTGATGCTGATTGTAGATTTGCCAACGCCGCCTTTTCGATTGACCAGAGATATAATAGCCATATGCATCCTTTGATACTGATCGGTTTTCTTCTATCTATTTTACTTTATATTATCATTATATCAAGTCAGACTTTAATTGTAGTATCTTTTTTTGTTTCAGTTTCGCCAACTTATCAATATATTTTAACTACTTGACTTAACTCCCCTTATTTGCTATTCTGTTGGTATAAATTATGAGGTGGTGATCTATGCCAGATAGTTTTGAATTACTTCAATCCGGTTTTTTTGAAAACCCATTCCTGCGTTATGGAGACACGCGCTACTTTTACCCGGGAGTTAAGGAACAGCGCAAGGTGCTGAGCGTTGCGAGTGACTTCATTTACGATAACAGCGACCCCTCCAAAAACCTGGGTGTCTTCGCCGGACCATCCGGCGGTGGCAAGAGTATGCTGGCAATGAAAATTGCACAGACCCACTATTCAGCCCCCGAGGTTGGCCAGATTTTTGGCATGTATATGAACACCAACACCCTTACCGAGCCGCGTCACTTTTTGATGGCGCTTATCGAAACACTCGCACTGCCTTCTTCGCGTTCAAACGCCAACCGTCTGGACAGCATCTTTGAGCGCCTGCAGGACAGCAGCGACCAGCTCCTGGTCGTTCTTGATGGACCTCCAGTAGACCAGGAATATCTCACTCAGCTGCTGGAGTGGTCAGTTGAAAACAATAAGAAAATCAAGACGATCATCTTTTTGCAGGATATCAACAACGTGACCAGCAACATTGGCACACTCAGCCAGTTTTTGGGTCTTTATGTGCCCTTTCGCCAACCAACCCAGGCAGAGTTGGCAGAGCTGCTTTATTACCGAATGCTCTCAGCCGGCAACCTGGACCCAAAATCAATCATCTCAGAGGAGGAGATGGAAAGTCTTGTCAATAAGCACGGATCGTCAATTTCGGAGAGTTTAAATGCGGCTAATAGTTTTATCTTTACATAGAAATTACCATTTTTCCACTTTTTTGACCCCGGAATTTCGCCTTTTCCCCTCTTTTATTTTTTAAAGAACCTGCTATTCTTAAAAGGCAACGATGGAAGAGCAAAACACCTGGCAAGAGATCACAAGCACGCTGAATGCGTTGAACGACGAGACGCTTTCTGAACTGCTTGCTTCAAGCCAGCAGCTCTATGACGGTAACTATGTGATCGCTGCCGAGCCAGCGGTTTACTCCAGCCTTTGCCAATATTTCCCGCTAATCGAAACGGTCGTGCAGGACCATTCTGACCGGCATTTTCGCCTCAACCTCCAGCCAGGTGTGCCCATGGGCACAGATTCTGAAACCCTCCAGGTTCAATTGGGGGCAGCCAATATCACCGACGCAATAATCAACCCCGAAAGGATCGTCGCTTTGCCTGCCTACCTTTTACGTTTTGTTCCCTTTGTCGGAGCCGCTCCGGTGCTGATTGCGGCTGCCCTGCGCCAGGCTTTTTATTTTACCTCCCGCGAAGACGGCGCCAGCCAACTCTACCCAAAAGCTGGCAGCGAGGTCACAATTGACGTTCAGTCGATCCTGCGTCTGCTTGGCAAAGCCATCAGCCGGGCAAAGTTTTTCCGCATCTTTAAGAATGGTCAGATGGATTGGTTGGTCGAACGAGCCGACCCGGCTCACCAGTTTGTTGATGGACAGATCCGCCGACTGCCAAACACCTACCTTTACCGTGGGCAATATCTGACACCCGGAGATGCAGCAGACCTGGCTGATTGGTTGAGGGTAAACGACATTCAGAGTGACCCGATCACTGTTCTGACCAAAGCCCTCAACACACCCCGGAACCAGATTTTACAATTCCCCTATCGTCTGCCCGATGAAAAGGTCCCGGCTGGTTCCAAAGAAGCCTTTAGCGTCAGCCAGGTTGTCAGCCAGGTGCTGGGTTTGCCGCGCCTTGATGCGAACCTGAGCGGGTTGTGTGACCGGCTCTCCAGCCACTTAATTCGCCCCGAAAGCTTCCTTGCGGTACCGTGGTATTGGTTCCAAAACGTTTTGCCGGAACTGGGAGACGACCTGGGGATGCTTTACCTTATGTCTAAAAACTGTTGTTATATCGATTGGGCACGCGGGCAGGATCGGGACCGGTTTTGGGTTGTCGGAGGGCTTGAAACCCTGCAGGGTTGGATTGGTTCTGAAACGCTGCCCAAACGCATTCCCCATGCATCCAAAAGCAAACGCGGTCGTCCCCGCACCAGCGAAATTCAGCCTGAATCGCAATATACCCGCGACTGGCGCCAGGCAAACCGCGAGCTCGCCAGCCAATATCTCTGCCGCACCGACACCCGTAAAAGCGAACATGGCACCGACTGGCAGCTGCGGGTCTATGACACCCGCCTTACCGCTCGCGACGAAACCCTGCGCCATGCGCTGAGTGC
>CAZMZQ010000125.1:2030-4791 GCA_964570745.1 uncultured Anaerolineaceae bacterium | reverse complement strand
TAGCGCTGATCTCGCTGATCGCGTTTTTTATTTTTGCTATTCCCAATTCAAAGGGGTCTGACAACCTGGCGATGGTGACCATGTTTGAACCAGACGAATCAGCAATGTATTGGATTGCGAAGAGGATGGTAGCTCCCCAGCCAAACCTGGTACACACGGTTTATCGCTTTATTGCCTATGGTTTTTATTCATATGGCTGGCCCCAGTTTGTACCCTCCGCGATTGTTTACAAAATCCTGACCTGGCTGGGGCAGGGCGAGAACATGCCCCTGGTTATGCTGAGCTGGCGGCAATTTATCACCGTTGTGCCCATGATAGCCAGTTTGTGGGTTTTGGTATACCTGCAAGACCAGTTCAAGACCTGGCGCTCGGTTGCTTTGTTCATCTTTCTATTAAGTGTGCCGGCCGTGGTTCAAAACGGTTATTGGTGGCATCCCGATGGATTGGTGATGTTCTATTCCAGCCTTGTGCTCTACTTTTTATGGAAAGATCAACGCAATTTTGGCAAACATTTTTTCTTAGCAGCAGTCTTGTGTGGGGTCCTGGCAGCCCTGAAGGTGGTTGGATTTTTCTTTTTCCTGGCAATTGCTGTGGCATTAATCTGGGGGTTGGCAGAAAAACGACTGACCTGGAAACAATTCTTCGGCAAGGCTTTTCTCTTTATCCTCGTTATGGCAGCAGGCATCCTGATATCCAGCCCGCATTTGCTCATCCCAAACCACAGGGAACTCGCATTTAACGTCCTGAAGCGGGAAATATTTGAGACCTCCCAGGGTTATGGTACTTTTTATGAAAAAGGACTTTCAGCTGCCTGGGCAACCATACGCACATACTATGGCGAGGCGCTTTTTCTTCTGGTAACGCTGGCTGTTTCCATTTGGAGCATTTGGGATGAAAAAACCCGTTATCTACGCGCATTGATCCTTGCCTGGTTTATTCCTCTTTCGGTTCATTTGCTTTTCTTTTCTCATTTCAAATTCCAATATTGGCTGCCGGTCGCTATCCCGGTGTTTTCAAACCTGGCATTTTTACTGCCAGCAGAAAAACCTGACTGGAAAACAAAAGACACAACCGCGCTGATTAAGGCTGGTTTGCTTTTAGTGATAGTAATTCAATTCGGGTTTTTCGTTGCAAGGGATGTTAAATTATTCAACGACCGGGTCAACCGGGCAGTAAACAACGAGGAAATCATTTTTTATTCCAAGGCAGTAGAAGAGCTCAGCCCAGTTGACCAAGACGTGACTGTTTATCACGATTACCGTTTATATATGCCTGATACCGAAGGATGGTTTGTGGATACCTCGTTTGAGCTGCTAACCTATGACTACATCCGCGAACGCGATTTTGATGTGCTGATGCTTTCTCATCAGCGAACACGTGATTATTTAAAATCTTCAGCAGTTGGTATCGATCCGATCACCTTCCCTCAGAACCAGGCATTTTACACAGACGCAGATAATGAGGAGATCGAAGGCTATCAGCTGTTATATCGTGATCCCACCGCCTTGTTGTTTATCAAAAACGGCCTTTGTGAGCTATACTACAGCCAGGACCGGTGCAAATGAAAACAACAATGACAGAACTGGATGACCGGTCTGAAACGACCAGCCAATCGTTCGTTTCCAAGGGAATCGAAAGGATTAAAAAACTGTGGCAAATCCGTTTGCTGCGCTTTCTCGTCGTGGGGGCAATAAACACACTCTTCAGTTACCTTGTCTATGCCATCCTAATTTTGTTGGGAATCCACTACAGTATCGCCACCCTTCTTTCAACCATTTTGGGTGTAATTTTCAATTTCTTCACAACCGGCAGAATCGTCTTTCGCAGCATGGATAACAAGCGTTTTATCATGTTTGCATTGGTATATATCTTCACTTACTTTGTCAATGTGCTTTTGTTGCGCTGGTTGTTGGATGGATTAAACATGGATAAACTTCTGGCTGGTGCGCTGGTTACGCTGCCAGTTGCTTTAGTTTCTTACCTATTAAACTCAAAGTTAACTTTCAAGAACAAACCATCAATTCCCAAGGATAACTGATGCCATCTGATAACCAACTCAAACAAATTTCGAGCATAAGTGCGGTTTTTCCAGCTTATAACGACGCAGGGACTATCCCCAGCATGATCTTGATCGCTCTGCTGGCTTTGCGCCAGGTGACTGACGATTATGAAGTGATCGTCACCAACGATGGCAGCAGGGACGATACCCGCCAGGTGTTGGATGAGCTGGCTTCGCGTTATCCCGAATTGAAAGTGATTCACCATCCCGAAAACCAGGGCTATGGCTGCGCGCTGCGAACAGGCTTTTCCAATGCAACAAAAGACTGGGTCTTTTATACCGACGGTGACGCTCAATATGACCCCGGGGAATTGATCGACCTGACCCAGGCTCTTACCAACGGCATCGACGTGGTCAATGGTTACAAAATTTCACGGCACGATCCCCTGATCAGGGTGATCATCGGGAGAATTTATCATCATATTGTAAAAATCGCCTTCGGTTTCAAGCTGAGGGATGTGGATTGCGATTTCAGGTTGATCAGACGGGAAATTTTTGACAAAGTCGAATTGGAAAGTCACACCGGTACGATCTGCCTTGAGATGGTGAAGAAATTCCAGGATGCTGGTTATCGTTTTGCCGAGGTGCCGGTCAATCATTATTATCGCTCTTACGGAAAGTCACAATTCTTCAAGTGGAAGCATCTCTGGACTACTTTTAAACACCTTTCACAATTATGGTGGAAGCTTGTGGTAAAAAAGG
>CAZMZQ010000125.1:0-1930 GCA_964570745.1 uncultured Anaerolineaceae bacterium | reverse complement strand
CAATATCTCTGATGTCCGCGATCCTCATGCGATGAAATACCTTATTTCTGGTCAGGATTACCTTTTCAATTTAGCAGGGCAGACCAGCCATGTTGACTCGATGGAAAACCCGGATACAGATCTGGCAATTAACGTCCAGGCACAATTACAGATTTTGGAAGCCTGCCGTCACCATAACCCCGAGGTAAAAATTATTTTTGCCAGCACCAGGCAGGTTTATGGAAAGCCAATTCAGATTCCGGTCAAGGAAGACCATCCCCTCGCCCCGGTGGACATAAACGGCGTCCACAAGCTCGCTGCCGAACAATATCACCTCCTCTATAACAATATCTATGGCATCCGTTCTGTTATCCTGAGGCTCACTAATACCTATGGCCCCAGGATGCGTGTCGTGGACGCCAGGCAGACTTTTTTGGGCATTTGGATCAGGCGGCTGCTGGAGGGCGAACCAATTTTAATTTATGGGGATGGCAAACAGCTGCGGGACTATAACTTTGTAGATGATGTCGTGGATGCGCTTTTACTGGCTGCGCTTTCCGATGTTTGCTGTGGAGAGGTGTTAAACCTTGGCTCAAGTGAGGTGTTTTCACTGTCCGAAACAGCGGAAATATTCCTGGGTCTTCATCCCAATGGGCTGGTAAACTACGTGCCTTTTCCGGCCAACCGGCGTTCGATTGACATCGGAGATTACCAGGGCGATTACAATCGCATTCGGAAGATGCTGAGTTGGTCACCTAAAACCAGTTTTGAAGACGGAATGCGCACGACAATCGAGTTCTATAAACAAAACCATGGGAAGTATTGGTAATGAGTGAAATCATAATTCCTTTCGCAAACCCAAAAGCCGATTACCAACAGCATGAGGCAGAGATTCAAAAAGCCATCCACCAGGTTCTGGAAATGGGGCAATATATTCTCGGCAGCCAGGTCAGGCAATTTGAAGAGAGTTTCGCAAGAGCAGTCGGAGTTAGCAGTTGTGTTTCAGTCAACAGCTGCACAGACGCGCTGGTTTTGGCATTGAAAGCGCTGGAAATAGGACCGGGTGATGAGGTCATCACCGTTTCCCATACTGCGGTAGCCACAGTAGCCGCTATCGAATTAACTGGTGCGACCCCGGTCCTGGTGGACATTGAACCGGAAAGCTATTGCCTCGACCCAAACCTCTTGGATAGATCATTTAGTAAAAAAACCAGGGCGATCATTCCGGTACATTTGTACGGACATCCGGCTGATATGGTCCCGATAATGAAATTTGCCCGTGAAAAAGGCGTTTACGTAATTGAGGACTGCGCCCAGGCTCACGGTGCGAGCATCAACGGAAAAACTGTTGGGAGTTTTGGAGACCTGGCTTGTTTCAGCTTTTACCCAACCAAAAACCTGGGTGCGATCGGTGACGGCGGAGCCGTGTTAACAAACCAACCTGAATTAGAGCAGAGATTGCGTCTGATCCGCGAATATGGTTGGAAAGATCGCTACATCAGCACAATCGCCGGGATGAACACCCGGCTTGACGAGATCCAGGCAGCCATACTGAATGTTAAATTTCCTTACCTCCAAATGAAAAACCTGAAAAGACAGGCGATTGCAACAATTTACGATCAAAACCTGGCAGGCACGAGCTTTGTCCTCCCCAAAACCCGGGCGGGTACAGAACATGTCATGCATCTCTACGTCATCCAAACCGAAAAAAGGGACGATTTACAGGCTTATTTAAGGAGCAATGGCGTTGGAAGCGCGGTCCACTACCCCCAGGCGGTCCACCAACAGCCAGCTTACAGGGGGCGTATACGTGGAAGCGACCAGCTGCCAGTCACAGAGCGATTGGTTCTGAAAATTCTCAGTCTTCCCATGTTTCCACAGCTGGAAATAGAAGATGTGGAGCAAGTTTGCAAGCTGCTGCTGGACTGGGAAAGGAAGCTTTGAACAAGCG
>CAZMZQ010000124.1:0-4796 GCA_964570745.1 uncultured Anaerolineaceae bacterium | reverse complement strand
CCCAATCAAAAACCCCCATTCAGGGGGCTTGAGGTGGAGATGGCGGGAATCGAACCCGCGTCCGAAAGATTAAGCTCTCGAATCTCTACGAGCGTAGCAGAAGATTTGGTCTCGTTCGCCTTAAGGTGTTCTGCGCAACTACCGGCAAACCATTCGCTTGAACCAGGCGGTTCTCTTAGGGGTGTTTCGCGAATAAAAACCCAGCATTCTGACTTCTATGACATCCTTGCTGAATTCGGTCAGAAAAACGACTTCAGGGGACGTGACCTCATTATTGGAGGTCAGCTTCCGGTCATTTAGCTTATGCAGCTAAAGGAAGAGAAGCGTAACTTGTGCGATTGGCACTTGTTGTTTTGTACTGATTTTACGAGGTCGGCACCTCTCGGCTCGCAATCCGGAACCAGCCTCTCCCGTCGAGACCTGGCATCCCCATGCAAAATCATTATAGCAAAACAAAAGCCCCCCTGCAAGGGCAAGGGGGCTTTAACATCAATGTTTCTACTAAAATTATTTATTGAGTTGTTCGAGTTGGGATGCCAGTTCAGCGTTTGCAGCTTCATTGAGGACGTCGAATTCGTCTTTAACAACCAAGTTCAGATTCTCAACAACAGCGGACATAACGACATTGATCTTTTCGCGGACAAAGTCGTAGCCAGGAACTGCAGGTTCAAAGTAACCGTAATCAAGCAAATCCCAGGAAGCTTTATAAGTTGGGTTATCTGCCATATATTCGTCCATCATGGCAGCGGTTGATTTGCGCACAGGGAAATAACCAGATTCTTCTGCCCAAAGCTTTTGAATGTCGGGTTGGGTGTAATATTTCAAGAAGAGCCAGGCAGCCAATTCGCGTTCTGGAGTGGATTTAGGAATGGAGATAGAGGCACCATAAATATTTTGTTTAGGAGTGCCAACACTGGGTAGGGCAGCAACGGACCAATCAAAATCGGCGCCTTCTTTAACCACTGACGGGTAAAAAGATAAACCGGAGCTTGAACCGATGGTGAAGAGCAAGTTGCCAAGACCAAAGTCGGTCTGATCACCATAACGTTCTGAAACAAGGGTTGCGCAACCGTCTTTGAACAGACCTTGCAGGAATTCGAAGGCTGCAACAGCTTCAGCGCTGTTCAAAGTGTATTGATTGGTAGTTTTATCATAGATGTCGCCACCAAATGCAAATGTCCATGCAGCGAAACGGGAGGTGTCAATGCTCAATTGATAACCCATTGATTTTTCACCGGTACCTTTGCTGAAGGGTTGTTCGACAGCCTTACAAGCCATCTCTCTAAACTCTTCGGGGGTAGCAGGGGGTGCATCGTAGCCCATTTCTTTCAGCCAATCCATGTTGTAATACATCACTTCCATGGAACGGTTGGGGGCAAGAGCAAGACGTTGATTATCATACAGAGGGAAGACATCTTGTGCAAAGAATGCATCGATAAAGTCTTCCTGATCTTCTTTGGGCATGCCGTAGACAGGGTCATTAATAACAGTGTTCAGGTCAAAGATCGCGTCATCCAATTGGTAGGTCGCAACCTGGTTCTGATATGCAACAACGATGTCAGGAACATCAGGAGTATTTTTGATGGCAAGCATTTTGTTAAAAATGTCAGGATAACCACCAGCATATTCTGCAGTCAGATGAACGCCATGTTCTTTACCAACAGTGTCATTGAAGCCATCAACAATAGTTTTCAATACTGCTTCGCGTGTTTCACCAGTATGTTGATGCCACCAAACGATTTCACTCGCGGGGGTGACTTTGGACCAATCCACAGCATTTTCATCAGCTGGGGGTTGGGTTGCATTCTTTTGCCCACAAGCACCCAAAACGAGCGCAGCAATCAAAAGAACTGCAAAAAAACTAAATCGATTTCTCTTCATTTTTTCAAAACCTCCATTTTGAATCGTAGAAAATTGATAACGAGATCATTCTCGTATACCTACATTATAACGTAGCTTAACCTTTTAATCCGGTTGTAGCTATCCCTTGCGTAAACTGTTTTTGGGTCAAAAAATAAATTATCAGAATCGGGACCAGGGAAATCACAGCACCAGCCATTAACAGGTGGGTTTCCGGACCTGCTTCTGTCACAAATGACCACAAACCAACCATAATTGGACGCCACTTATCATTGCTGGTTACAAGAAGTGGCCATTGAAAAGCATTCCAGGAACCCGTAAATCCAAATAATAAGACGGTCATTATGGGAGCCTTGCTTATCGGTAAGACTATTTGGACCAGGAACCGCAAATGGTCTGCGCCGTCCATACGGGCTGCATCCCATAATTCTTTTGGAATTTGTGCGAAAAACTGCCTCAACAAGAATATGCTAAAGGCATTGGCAATAAATGGCACGGTTAGAGCCCAATAGCTATTAAGCCATGTTCCACCAGGCAAGGGAATAATCGATCCTCTGATTAAAAGGTAATTTGGAATCAAAGTTACCGATTCTGGAATCATCATAGTGGCAAGAAATAACCCAAATAAAAAATTCTTACCTTTAAAATCAATTCTTCCGAAGGCATAGCCGCCCAAAATTGAGGTGATCAGCAAGCCAACTAAAGTGCCGCCAGTGATAAGTGTGCTGTTCAAAATATATTTTGAAAATTTTGCCTGTCTCCAGGCATTCGAATAATTCACCCATTGTGGAATTTTTGGTAACAATACCCGCAAACCAGTTTCACCTCGGGTCATCAATGAGGTTGAAATCATCCAGAAGAATGGAAAAATGAAAACGATAGCACCAGCAATTAAAATCACATAAGTCAGGATTCGACCGATTATTGTCTGCGCTGAGGCTTTCCCACGTGTAATTGTTTTTGGCGTTGGCGAGGTTATAACAGGTTTATCCATAATGGACTCTTTCTCCCATCAACTTATTTTGAGCCAATGTCAGACCAAGAATAACAATGAACAAAACAATTGCCTGTGCCGTAGCAACACCAAATTGGTTTGATCTGTAAAAATTATTGAATATTAATAAACTGGCAGTGATAACAGAATCTGCCGCACTTGGTTCTCTCAAGACATAGATGTGATTAAAAGCCTTGAAAGTACCAATAAAACTAATTAAAGTGAGATAGAAAGTTGTTGGAGATAGCAGAGGCATCGTGATATGACGGAACATTTCCGAACGAGATGCACCATCAATTTCGGCTGCTTCATAAGTTTCTTTGGGTATATTACCCAAACCAGCCAAAAAGATAACCGTGTTATATCCAACAAAAGTCCAAACACCATAAATCATGATCGTAATTAATGCCAAACTTGGTCCAGCCGCAAAACCAGACAAATTTGCACCAAAAAGGTTTAATAAAGGTGTACTTTCGAATCGCCATTTTTGAGGACTAATGCCAAAGAAACCGACTATTTGATTAGCAATCGAAGTTTCTCTTCTCGAAAATATTATTTGGAAAACAACCGCTGAGGTTACAGAGGGCGTAACGTAAGGAAGAAAATAGATCATTCGGAAAAGATCTTTCCCAACAATATTCTGGTAAAGTAAAAAAGCCAGTATCATTCCCAGCAAAACCTGAAATGGAACAGTTCCCACAGCATAGTAGAGAGTCACGATTAAAGAGTTTAGAAACAGTTTGTCACCTGTTTCATACATTTTCCCCCAACCCGTAACGAAAACCACACCACCCAGGATCAGCACAACTGCTGCAGCAATTCTGGCAAAGGTTTGACCTCTGCTCAAAGATTTGAAGGCATTACTCCAAACCCAAAATGCGGCAATTATCAATGCAATACCCGCCAATGTTATCAGTAAGTTAGTCCAATTTCCAAAAATCAAGAGGTAATTTCTTCCACCAATGAATGCACCTTTTGTTACTCGCCAATTAAAAAGGCTCATATAAATTGAGTAAAGAATTGGGAAAAGTCCAAATATTAAAATAATAATAAATGCGGGTAGTACGAACAAATAGCCGGTTATCTGTTCTTTGGTTCGAATACTGCGTAAAGTCGTACCGGTTTTTTCTGGTTTCACACTTTGTGTCGCTTCAGTCAAAGAGATCTCCTCTCCCGATAATATGCTTTATCATACGAAATCAGATTATAACAATAATTCCAGTTTTGATGTCAAATATTTATTTTTTTGATCAATAAGTTATTAAAGTAATTTTACTGTATCTTAATAAAACCAAGGATCGAATCAGGAAAAGAATCAGTAATCACAAAAAAACCAATACCTGGTATTGCAACTATTCCCTCCCAATTTCGTGCTTCCTTGCTTTCAAGCAAACGCAGATAAACTGGTGGTTCATCTATAAGGAGAACCTGATCGTCTTTCACTTGAAATTTCAGCAAACGCTCAACAATTTTTGTCTCCTGATGACTTTCAGGCAACGAATAATTCATCGAAATTGGATCTAAAGATACCTTCAGGTGTTCATCACCTGGGTAAAAATAGTTAATCATCCAAAAATGACCATCCTCGTCGATTGCTGTCGCATCGGTCAGACGGTAATTGACTGGATCAATTGGTAATTCTGAGATTATATTCAGATCCTGATCTAATTTGATTACATAAGGATTCGAATTTTGTAAGTAGCCGTACTGTTCAAATAGAGCGTAAAGATACTCCCCATTTGTTGTGAGAGCTTCATAGCTGGCATTTTTGTTACTGTTTTGAGCCTTTAATTCAACTATTTTGTCAGCAAAGAGTGAAATTGATTCGATCCTTTGATCTTTAACTTCAAGTTTACCTTTGACCAAAAAAGATTTCATCGGATTTCCCCCATGGGTTTCAATTGTCAGGTAAACAGAATTACCGATGAATTCAATCGATTCA
>CAZMZQ010000123.1:0-4849 GCA_964570745.1 uncultured Anaerolineaceae bacterium | reverse complement strand
GCGATCTTGCGATAAAATAGCCTTATGCTACCTGATTATCGCGTCCGGCAACGGGAATATTTATTGGAAATCTCGAGAGCTCTGACTGAGGAGCTTGATCTCAATACTTTGCTAAGCCGGATTTTACAAATTTCAATTGAAATGCTCAGCGGGCATGCGGGCTTCATTGCTTTGACGGACGAACATAAAGGCTGGCACCTGGCTGTGAGCAAAGGAATTCAGCCTGCCCTGTCTGAACACCTTGAAAACTGGCTTCAAAACATCCCGGAGGATGAATCTGATTCAAGCGCTAACATCCCTGAGGTCAATAAAATGCTCAATGACATTAGTATGGGCTTGATCTCCGGTGTTGGCATTTCTATGCTGGTACAAAAGAAACCGATCGGTCAGATTTTTGTGTTTCGTAATTACCGGGGAACATTCACTTCAAACGATTACAGTATCCTGAACAACTTTGCCAACCAGGCAGCGATTGCTGTGCGAAATGCGAGGCTGTATAACGAGATACGCGAGCAAAACATGCGGGGTGCCGCACTACTGGCTTCGGTTGCTGATGGAATTTTGATTTTAACCCCTGATTTGCATGTACAAAGCGCAAACCGATCGATGACACGCCTGTTGAATTGCAACTCTCTTGAGCTGGTCGGACAAAAATACGAAGACGTGGTTCGCTGGAAAGGTGAACCAATCGGTCTGAAACTGGAAGACCTGACTGTGTCAGGCTGGAAAGATTATGCTCCTGGGGAAATGTTTCTGGAGGGCGACCTGGTTCGGGAAGATGGAATTGAGACGATCCCTGTATCAATTACATATGCGCCACTCTTTTCCAATGAGGGACGCCTGCTAAATATCATTGCCAACGTTCGTGACGTCTCACGTTACCGTGAGGCTGAAGAAATCAAATCAGGTTTTATCTCTGTGATCAGTCACGAATTAAAGACTCCTATTGCATTGATAAAGGGTTATGCAAGCACGCTGAGACGTAAAGATGTTGATTGGGAACCTGAAATGGTTCAGGACAGTCTGAAAGTCATTGAAGAAGAAGCCGATCATTTGGCATCCATGGTCGATGACCTCCTCGACGCAACCAGGCTGCAATCTGGCGATGTGGTTGTGAAGAAAGACGAAATAGACCTTACCAGCCTAATCAGACAGCAGGTTAAGCGGTTCTTGCTGGAGTTGGAACAGCACCAGATTATCGTCGATTTTCCTGATAACTTTCCACTGGTTGTTGCAGACGAAGGCCGGATCGACCAGTTGATATCAAACTTGCTGATCAACGCGACAAAATATACCCAATCAGGAGAAATCAGAATTTCGGGACAGGTAATCGGTGAGTTTGTTCAGGTTTGTATTAGCGATGAGGGTAAAGGTTTTGATCCGAAAGACATACCCTATGTCTTCGACCGCTTTTATCGATCTGACAGGGATTCCAAAACCAGCAAAGGTACGGGGCTAGGACTTTATCTCTGTAAGGCGATTGTGTCTGCGCATGACGGCAAAATCTGGATCGACGAATCCTATACCCGGGGGGCGAAAATCTGCTTCACTCTGCCGATCAATGCGGATGACCGGACATGAAGCTGGTTCAATTCTCACAACCTGACAATTGGGGAGAACTGGCAGGTTGGCAGGTATTGATTTTGAATGAAACCGGCTCAACAAACGATGATAGCCTTCAGCTTGCAGATGAACTCCCTGGAGAATTTGTGGTTTGGGCTGCTCATCAGACTGCTGGGAGGGGCAGGGAAAATCGTTCCTGGCATGACCAGCCTGGCAGCGCGTTAATTTTTTCGGTGTTGATGCGCTTGAAAACGGATGAGGTAGGTTGCCTGGGACGTTTCAGCGCATTAGGCGCGCTTTCTTTGATCGACCTGCTCAAATCTGAATATGACCTGAAAGCCAAAGTCAAGTGGCCTAATGATGTATTTCTCAATGGCAAAAAGGTGTCAGGGATTTTGTGTGAGATTCATTGGAAGGGAGCGAAACCCAAAGGGATGGTGCTTGGAGTTGGCATCAACCTGACCGACCATGCATTTAAATCCGCAGGTGATTTGCGTTCTCCTGCAACCAGCCTTGAGGCTGAAGGCGTGTTAGTTTCGAAGCCAGAAGTGTTTTTAGAGAAACTACTCAAAGCGATTCAACAACGCCGCAGGATGCTGGGCAGCGACCAGTTCCTCTCCGATTGGAATGAAAACCTTGCCTATAAGGGTCAGTTTGTCCAGTTTAAACAATACCAGGGCAAAACCGGGTTGTTCTGCCCTGAATATGTGAATCCGGACGGTTCGTTAACCGTTAGCAATCAAGAGGGAGAGAAAATCATCCTCTATTCATCTGAAATATCCGCACCTTCTTCGTCTGAATAACCATCATCATCTGCAGACTCATCCTCCTGAACCGCCGTTCCGGTATCAGGTCCGAAACTTTGAGTAAACTCTTGTTCATCTGCAAGGGCTGCCTCGCGTTCGATTTGAGTTGCCTCGGCTTCTTTGGCTGAGATACGGGCGATAGCTGCCATGGAGTCTCCTTCATCCAGATCAATGATATGAACGCCTTGTGTGGCGCGACCCTGGATGGAAATGTCAGAAACTTTAGTTCGTAACACAATGCCAGAGCGAGTGATAAGAGTGATATCTTCATCTTCCTGGACCACGCAAGCTTCAACAATATCACCAATCTCAGCATGGGCTTCCTGGCTAATAGTAGTTACACCCAGGGTGGCGCGTCCTTTGACGAGATATTCATCCAGGGAAGTGCGTTTTCCTTGCCCTTTATCTGTGATAACCAATAGATAACCACCAGGTTCAACCACATCCATAGAGACCACATGGTCATCTCCACGCAGGCGAATACCGGTCACGCCCATCGTGCTGCGACCGGTTGGACGGACTTCTTTTTCATGAAAACGCAGTGCTTTTCCATTATGCGTTACCAGAATTAAGTCTTCGTGTCCGCCGGTCACATCAACCCAACCCAACTCGTCTTTACCACTAAGTCGAATCGCGATCAAACCGGATGGGCGAACACGTTCAAATTCGGATATAGGTACACGCTTAACCCTACCCAGCCTGGTTACCATGGCACAATACTTTGCCTGTTTGAAGTCGGAAATTGCCAGAACAGCGGTAACGGTTTCCTCAGGTTCGAGGTTTATGATGTTGACCAGGGGGATACCGCGACCCTGCCGGCTTTCTTCGGGCAATTCAAACACCCGCCCTGAATATACCTTGCCTTTATCAGTAAAGAAAAGAATCGTTTCGAGTGTGTTTGCTCTTACGAAGAAGCTGACTTCGTCTTCACCACGCATACTCTGACCGATAACGCCCCGGCCACCACGCCCCTGGCGGCGATATGCCTGGTCAGACACGCGTTTGATGTACCCGCGATTGGTAATTGAAATGAATACGGGTTCATCCTGGATCAAAGATTCGTCAGAGAGGTCCATTTCGTGGTCTGGAGCGATTCGTGTTCGGCGATCGTCACCATATTTGTCAGCTACCTCAATTAAATCTTCCCGGATGATCTCGAGAATCTTGTGTGGGTTAGCGAGCAGGTCTTCGAGCTCAGCAATCAGCTCCAGCAGCCGTTTGTATTCCTCCTCAATTTTTTGTCGTTCAAGGGCAGCCAGCCGACGCAGCTGCATGTCGAGGATGGCTTGAGCCTGGATATCAGTCAGGCTAAACCGTTCCATCAGGCGCGTTTTTGCTATGTCTGCATCTGGTGATTCGCGAATCGTCTTAATAACTGCATCAAGGTTTGCGATGGCAATCAACAACCCATCAAGAATGTGGGCACGTTTTTTGGCTTTATCCAGGTCAAAAAGAGTACGCCGGGTGATAACAACCTGGCGATGTTCGAGGTAATGTTGAAGCGCTCGTTTTAGCGTGAGCATGCGCGGTTCGTGGTTGACCAATGCCAGCAACTGAACGCCAAAGGTTGATTGAAGAGGTGTGAATTTATAGAGTTGGTTCAGCACCCTTTTCGGTTGTGATGCGCGTTTTAGCTCAATCACAATGCGCATACCATTTCGGTCAGATTCGTCGCGCATGTCTGAGATTGAATCGATTTTTCCTTCACGGTGAAGTTCGGCGATCCGCTCTAAAAGGCTGGTTTTGTTTAGCTGATAGGGGATTTCGCTAATAATGATGGCAAAGCGGCCTTCACGAATTTCTTCGATGGTGGCTTTGCCACGCATGGTCAGGTGACCGCGAGCAGTGCTGTATGCCTGGCGAATTCCTTCAGAGCCGACGATAATGCCGCCGGTGGGAAAATCGGGTCCGGGAATGTGTTGCATCAATTCTTCAATGCTTACTTCTTCAATCTCGTCATAGCGATCAATCAGTACGATAAGGGCATTAACCAGTTCGCGCAGGTTGTGGGGCGGAATATTGGTTGCCATGCCTACCGCAATGCCACTGGAGCCATTCATCAACAAAGTTGGGACACGGGCAGGCAAGACTTCAGGTTCTTTCAGTGAGCCATCAAAGTTGTCTGTGAAATCAACGGTATCTTTATCGAGATCAGCCAGGATTTCGTCCGAAATTTTGGCGAGACGCACTTCGGTGTAACGCATGGCAGCCGGGGAGTCGCCATCAATTGAGCCAAAGTTCCCCTGACCCTGCACGAGCATATAACGCATCGAAAAATCTTGCGCCATTCGTGCCATGGATTCATATACAGCTGAATCCCCATGAGGGTGATATTTACCCAAAACTTCACCGACGATACGGGCAGACTTTTTGAAAGGGGTATTTGAACGGATACCCATGTCTTCCATAGCGTAAAGGATGCGACGGTGAACAGGTTTGAGACCGTCGCGCACATCTGGGAGGGCGCGGGCAACGATGAC
>CAZMZQ010000122.1:1372-4859 GCA_964570745.1 uncultured Anaerolineaceae bacterium | reverse complement strand
GAGCTGTGGTTGCAGGAACCCTGGCAAGTCAATTCGGTTATTATTGGGCAGACCCACTGGCAGGCGCACTTGTTGCGTTCTTCTTCCTGATGTCTGGGGTTGAGATTTTACGCGATTCAACAGACATCCTTATGGATACCGTCCCAGGAAAGGCACTCGAGAAGAAAATCCAATCCCTTCTCGACAACACTCCCGGATTAGAAGGAATCGATTCAATCCAGGCACACCGATTTGGGCAATACCTGGTGATCAGTATGAATATTTTTGTCTCTGGAGATTTGAGTGTTCACGATGGGCATAGGATTGCTGAGGAAGTCGAAAAGCGACTCATTACAGGGATCGATTTTCTAAAAGCTGTTCATGTCCACTATCATCCAAAACCAGGCATATAAGGACCATTCCGGAAAAATATTTGATAATTTGATATCATAGTCATTGATTGATGAACTTACTTTGAAGGAGCCTGATCATGAACAATTTCCAATTTTATAACCCTACCAGGATTATCTTTGGCGAAGACAGTATTGCCAAGCTGAAGAAACTGATCTCCCGCAAGTCGCGGGTACTTCTGCTCTATGGCGGCGGTTCAATTAAGCAGAACGGGGTTTACACGCAGGTTACGGACGCCCTGCGCAAACACGAACTGTTTGAATTTGGCGGTATTGAACCAAACCCTGACTATGCCACGTTGATGAAAGCGGTCAAACAAGTCAAAAAACAGCGGATCGACTTCCTCCTGGCAGTTGGTGGAGGGTCGGTAATTGATGGAGCAAAATTTATTGCAGCAGCAGCACTTTATAAGGGTGAAGAACCCTGGGATATTATCGATCAAAATTTGGGTCCGAGTCTTAAAAAGGCTCTTCCCTTTGGTGCTGTGCTCACATTGCCGGCAACAGGCAGTGAGATGAACCGCAACAGTGTTATTTCCAACCGCGAAGCTGGACAAAAGAAATCCTTTGCAAGCGAAAAGGTTTTCCCGAAATTTTCTATCCTGGACCCAAAGGTAACTTATTCATTACCGCAAGATCAAATTCGCAACGGTTTGGTGGATGCGTACATTCACGTCCTGGAACAATATATGACTTATCCTGCAGGGGCAATTGTGCAAGACCGGCAAGCAGAAGCTTTGCTGTTAGCGATCCATGAAATGGCGCCTGCTGCCCTTCAAATGGATCCGCCCGATTATAATGCCCGGGCAAATTATATGTGGGTTTGTTCAAATGCGCTTAACCACCTGATTGGAGTTGGCGTTCCCCAGGACTGGGCGACACATGGAATCGGGCATTCACTAACAGCTTTATATGGGTTGGCACACGCTGAATCTCTGGCTGTGGTGCTGCCCTGGTTGTTATGGTACAAACGAGATCAGAAACAGGAAAAACTGCTCCAATATGGCTATCGTGTGCTCGATCAGAAATCGCAAAATTATTCAGAACGCGTTGACCGCACTATTGAAGCTATGAGCGCTTTCTTCCACAGCATGGGCATGCCTACCACGCTAACTGCCTATGGGCTCGACCCCGATAAGGTCGCAGAGGAAGTAAGGGCACACCTTGCTTCTGACAATTTTGTCAGGGGGGAACACCGTGATGTTACGGCAGATGAAGCTGCTGAGATTCTGCGATTAAGCAGGTGAGCTGACTTTTTACAAACGCTCCTATAACCTCTTTTTATAGGGGTTATAGGAGTAAGAGAATGAACAGTTTGGAAACACGAGATATGTTTAAGTCTCGTTATTCCACTGCTTTTCTAATCAACTCCTTGACCCCAGCTGCAATCTCATCATTCCAATCGATAATGGCGTAAGAAGTTGGCCAAAATGCACCGTTATCCAATTTCGCATCTTCGCTGAAACCAAGCGTAGAATAACGTTCCCCAAAACGCCCTGATGCATGGAAGAAGGTAATAACCTTGCCATCCCTGGTGTATGCAGGGAAGCCATACCAGGTTTTGTAACCCATCTGGGGGAAGTTTTCCTTAATCAATAAGTGCAAGCTGGAAGCGATCTTTTTGTCATCAGGATTCATCTCATTGATTTTTTCAAGAACAGCTTCTTCACCGCTTGTCTTGCTTTTTGTTGATTTTTCACGTTTTAGTTCTTTGGAGCGTTCTTTCATCGCTTGTTTTTCAACATCAGAGAAACCTTCACCAGATTCTTTTCCAGCCTGTTTCTTTTCTTTTTCTTCCATCATGGATCCTTTCATTCCGAAATGCCCGGAATGATTTTGATTTTTAATCAATAATCCATGTAGGTCAAGAATCTGTAATGTATGTTTATAAATTGCCGAATTTAAACAGATTTAGTGAGGCATAAACATGTTTTTTAGCATAGCAAGAGCGAACTTGATCGCCATCACCAGATAATAAAACCAGTTAAACAAGAAGAAATAATCTTTTGAGAAGTGCTTGCGGTAATACAGGTAATAAGATCTGTGCCATTGGTAGATGCTGTGAACCGGCTGGGCTTTTGAACCACCCATTCCTGCATAGTGGATGATGCGACTCAGGGGCACATACATCACCTGCCAACCCCTCTCCCGCGCCCGGAGACAATAGTCGCTGTCTTCCTGGTAAGCGAAGAAATTTTCGTCAAAACCGCCTACCTGTTCCCAGGTTTCCCGTCGGATAAACATGCAAGAGCCCGATACTGCCTTGACCTCGGCGATTTCATCTTCTGGCAGCCAGGACATGAGATATCCATTCAAAGCCTTGCTGTGTGGGAAGAGCTTGCCGAGTTTCGTGAAATATCCGATTACCTCAAGCGGACGTGCTTCTCCCCGCCGAGATTGCTGCTGAAAGCTGCCATCCGCGTTTAAAACCTTGGGAATGCTAACCCCTACACCGGGATGGTCATGCAGATATTTAAGCTGGGGATTAAAACAGTCTTCGATCAATTTTGTATCTGGGTTGAGCACTAAGAAGAATTTTCCTTTTGCCAAACGGAGCATCTGGTTGTTGGGTTTGGTGAAACCGAGGTTTCGCTCATTCCGAATAATCTGCACTTCTGGATATTCCTGCTCCAGCATTGTCACCGTACTGTCATGAGAGCCGTTATCGGCGACAAGGATTTCATATTCGCCTTCAGGAGGAAATTCACGGATAGAATCCAGGCAGGCGCGAAGGTAGTCACGTGAATTGAGCGTTAGAATGCAAATTGATAATTCAATCATTGTTCACGGCCAGGCTGTTTGTTGGTTCATCCTTCAGGCTTGCTTCTTTCATCGCCTCTGCTGTTGAGAGATGGTAGTTAACCGCATAGGTCAGATGAGCTCCCCAAAATATGATGTAACCGCTCAGATACATCCAGAGCATTAACGCGATTATGGAAGAGAGCGAGCCGTAAATCAGTTCAAAGTTTGTGAAGCCTTCCGAAAGCGCCCAGGTAAGGGCACGGGTTGCCAGCTCCCACAAACCAGCCGCGACTATAGCTCCGATCAATTTTGCCTTGAAGCGAATATCCTTGACACGGGGGATAAAGGTATAGATT
>CAZMZQ010000122.1:0-1272 GCA_964570745.1 uncultured Anaerolineaceae bacterium | reverse complement strand
TGATTAATCACTTCCTGCAGTTGTTCTTTCACTACCTCTAACTTCAAAAACATTGAGCCAATCGATACAATGGCTAATAATGCTGGGAAAATTGAGAAGAGGGCATAATATGAAAGACCGGCGGCTGCCTCTGGGCCACGCATAATTGAAAAGTTTGTGAATGCGTGCCGCAGAATCCCTAAAGTCCCCCCGGTTAACTTATTGAGCTTGAGGTAATAACTTCTCAGGGTTTCACGCGCAGCAGTAATTCGGTCAGTAAACCAAGATTTATCAACCCCGGATCTTTTTTTCAAACTTTGCATGGTCTGATTATAAGCTAATCGAGTTTTTGAATGTCTGCTTCTTCGAGCCATATTTCCCCTCCCTTTTTCAAAGGCGGGATCTGGACTTCTTCGGAGGAGAATAGCAGTTGTTTGCCAGAAAAGAGCCCGGTCAGCTTTTTTATTTCTGGGTGGGGCATATTGTTAGATGTAAATTTATAACCATCAGGTGAAGCGTTACGATTGGCTGTGACGATGACTCTCTTTCCTGCAAAGGCACGTTGAAAAACGAAACTATCTTCATCCCAGTTCAACACCTGAAAACTGCCTTTTGCCAGAACATCATTCGTCTTGCGCAGCCGAATTAAAAGCTTATAAAAACTAAGCAAATCCTGATTCCAGTGTACCTGATTCCAGGGGAAGCAATTGCGCTGACCAAAACCTTCTTCGTCAACCAATCCAATTTCATCTCCGTAGTAGACGCAAGGAACACCGGGAAAAGTGAACTGAACCATGACCGCCAGGCGGATCAGGGTTTCGTCTCCCTTTAAAACGCTGCGAATACGTGAAGTGTCATGGCTGTCGAGCAAATTGAATTGCTGAAGTGCGATAGCGTATGGAATTGCTGCCAGGTTGTTTTGCCAGCTCTTAATCATTGCTTCGGTGCTCAAAGGTTGAGCGGATTTCAAAACAAGCTCACAGCGCAAAGCCTGCACTTCGTAAGGTTTCAGCCAACTTAATAACGGGTCCGTAAATCCTGAATAATTCATGACCCCGTCCCAGGTATCTCCCTGAAGCTGCCCAATGGCTTCGAAGAAGTTCTCCCCGATCAGGTAACTATTAGCTAAAGTACGTTTGACAGTTTTGCGAATAGCAGGGAGAATCTCTTTGTCCAGTTGGTGTTCGTCATACCGCCCAAGCATGTTACCCACGTCAACTCTCCAGCCATTAGCTTTGTATGGTGGTTTGAGCCAATGGGCAAAGACACTGGTTTCGCTTTCAAACATCTCGT
>CAZMZQ010000121.1:0-4891 GCA_964570745.1 uncultured Anaerolineaceae bacterium | reverse complement strand
ATAATCGATAAATATCATAATTATTGGGTTTTTATCGACTATGATCGATGGATTAATTGAGAGAAATGTCTATTGGGAGCTGGTTAGACGTGGGTTTACTGTGACAATCGGCAAAATGGAAGAGAGGGAAATCGACCTCATCACAACCAAACAAAGAGGGAACTCTACTTATAGTCGCTGCCTTTGCATTCTCTTCATGACAACTACGAAACCGAATCCAAAAAGCCAGGGGTTTTCAAACCATATTCAAGCAAATAAGTCAGATATTTTTCGATCAATTTGCTCAATTCCTTATCCACTTCTTCAGGGATCGAGCGGTTTTTTACCTGGGGCCAGGGTGATCGTTGAAAAAACCTCAGATACCGCAGTGCATTCATACTGATTGCCCAGGCAGAGGGATCTCCGGATAACGAACCAGGGCAAACAACACCGCCCAGTTTTGCTGAAAAATACTGGTCTTCCGGTTTTATTTGAGCTCCACAAACCACACACGCTTGCAACTGCGGCTTAAAGCCAAGAATGTCCATGAGGTGCACTTCAAAATAATGCAAAACCAGCCCTGGGGATACGCCATTATCCAGGCGTGCCAGGGTTTCGATCACCAGGTTGTAAAGCGGGCGGTTTTCGCCTTCCTCGTAGGTGAAACGGTCGAGAATTTCCAAAACGTAGGCGGCCTGGGCTGTTAGTTTTAACTCTTTCTTGATGTTTTCGAAATTTCGGATAGTATCTACCTGGGCGATCACATCCAGGTTGCGCCCTTTTGCCAGTTGTAATATCACCTGGGTGAAAGGTTCCAGGTGTCCGGCTTTACGGCTTTTAATCTTCCTCACCCCTTTTGCAATCGCCTGAACTTTACCATTTTCAAGGGTATAAAGGGTTAAAATTCGATCCGCCTCCCCAAATTCCCGGTGGCGGATCACGATGCCCTGTGCTCTGTAAGATCTTTTCTCTTCAGCGGACATGATTTTGTCTATTGCATACCTTCAGGACCGAACGAGCGGGGTAAGATGCCATCCAGTGTGTTCTCATAGGCGATTTTACCTTCTTCGTCAGCAAGAATTACTGGCATATCAAGAGCGCCAAACTCACGCATAACCTGCCGGCAGGCTCCGCAAGGAGACCCAGCGTTATGAGTGACCACGACAATACCCAAAATCTTTCGGTTACCTTCAGAAACAGCCTTAAATATCGCTACTCGTTCAGCACACAAACCAGAAGGGTATGCTGAATTTTCAATATTATTCCCGCCATAGATAACACCATTCTCAGCCAAAACAGCTGCACCAACATGGTAATTTGAATAAGGTGCGTAAGCCTTGGCTTGATATTGTTTAGCCACCTCTATCAGGTCTTGTTTTTGATTATTCGTTAGCGGTCCCATTTCCATCATAAATATTCTCCTGCATTGTGGCAGGATCGACTTTTTTGACCCTGACTGTCAGAATACGGCGGGCAACAACTTCTTCAACGGTAAATTCAAAACCGTCGCTACAAACCATTTCGCCAGGCTGAGGTACGCGTCCAAGCTGACCATAAATATAACCACCCAAAGTGTCAGCAAATTCATCAGAAATATGTGATCCGAGAATTTCGTTAAATTCGTCGATTGTCGCCCGCCCCTGGATCAGGAAACTGCCATCGTCAAGGCGTTCGTAAAGGTTGACCTCTCCTGTGTCATATTCGTCACGGATTTCGCCTACGATTTCTTCGACAATATCTTCAAGTGTTACCACACCAGCTACGCCGCCATACTCGTCTACAACCAACGCCATATGAACTCCGCGTGATTGCATTTCAGTGAGCAACTCGTCCACTTTTTTAGCCTCTGGAACAAAATACGCCGGGCGAATCAGGTGCTGTTGGTTGGCAATACAATCGTCTCCATCAACCACCGCCAGCAGGTCTTTGGCGTATAACAATCCGATCACGTTATCTATTGTGTCATCATATACCGGTACGCGGGAATGACCCGCAGTAATAAATTCCTGACGGGCTTCCCGTATGGTGGTGTTTACATTAAGTGCTAAAACATCCATGCGTGGAACCATAATATCTTTGGTCATCGTTTCACTGAACTGGAAGATGGAATAAATCATTTCTCTTTCGCCCTGGTCCAGTGTGCTCTCGGGCTGTTCCTGTTCCACCCAGTCTCTAAGGTTTTCATCTGTAACAGACAGAGTCACTTTTTCAGCATAATCACCCAGAAGCGCCATCATTAACTTGGTAAGAGGGGAGGTGAAAAAGTCGATCACACCGGCAGCACCAGTCCAACGCAAGGCTGCTTTTTCAGGTGACGCGAGCATATTTCGTTCCAGAACAAATTCCAAAGCAGTAACTACCACCATCACTATGAAAAGGATTAACATAATTAGCCAGGCTTGACCAATCATGGATCCCCTATCAAGGAGCAATACGGTGAATCCCGCCAACAAAAAATGCGAAATCACAAGGCCCAATCTGAGCGCTGTGCGCAGACCCGGTTTCTCCATCAAGGCGATGGTCTTATCAACCTTCGCCAGGCTTTCTGCGCCAAGACTGAACAGCCATGGCAAACGTGCATGAGTGAATGATGATTTCGCTGCTGAAGTGATCAGGTCGATAATTAAAAATATCAACCAAAAGATCCCCAGCCAAATGGGTTCGGTCACATTATTCCTTTCTATCTTTCGGTTGGGCGGGCACACCAAAAACAATCGTGTTATCTGCCACATCTTTGGTTACAACTGCACCGGCCCCCGTTTTGGCATTTTTTCCAATTTTCAATGGTGCGACTAACATCGTATCGCTACCGATAAATGTATTTTCTCCAATTTCGGTTTTATGCTTCGTTTTACCGTCAAAATTGCAGGTGATTGTCCCTGCCCCGATATTGACATTTTCGCCAATTTTCGCATCACCAATGTAAGAGAAGTGCCCCATCTTAACACCAGCTGCGAGTTGTGAATCTTTCACTTCCCCAAAATTCCCTAGATGAACGCAATCACCAAGCACTGCCCCTTTACGCAAATGGCAGAAAGGTCCCATGCTGACATGGTTCCCGAGAATTGCTTTTTCTGCAACACTGTAAGTGATTGTGCAGTTATTACCAACAGTTGTATCACTCAGTGTTGTGTCCGGACCAATCTGGCAGTTTTCTCCTATAGATGTATTTCCACGCAAGTGTGTATTGGGAAAGATGGTTGTATCCTGACCAATCAGCACATCGCTCTCGACAGTGCAGCTTTCGGGATCTAAAAACGTGACGCCATCCAACATCCATTGCCTTATCACCCGAGTGCGCAAGGCGGTTTCACAATCAGCCAGGTCGATGCGAGTATTAATCCCCAATCCTTCGGCAGGATCATCCAACACAAACGAATCCAATCTTAAGTTCTGTTCTACTGCCATCCCTACCAGGTCAGTAATATAGAATTCACCTTTTGGTGAAGCTTTGATCTTTTTCAGGTTTTCCCAAAGCCAATCAGCTTGTATGCAATAAAGTGAAATGTTGTATTCCCGTACTTTTAGCTGCTCGGGATTAGCAACAGCTTCTTCTACGATTTGTGTTACTTTCCCGTCTTTATTTCTTATCACCCTGCCAAAGCCGCGCGGAACATCGCCAATTACACTGCTCATAGTCAACGTGTTTCCGGATTGTTTATGAAAGTTGAGTACAGATGCAATGGTTTCGGCTCGCAGCATAGGCATATCTGCAAAGGTAATTAATGCCAGATCTGATTTACCTGCCAACACTGGTTCTGCACACATTACTGCATGCCCGGTACCCATTTGTTCTGCCTGGATGGCGAATTGTACATTCTCGCCGTAAGTATCGCTTATAACCTGGGTCACTTCTTCACTGCCGTGCCCGACAATGACAACAGGAGGGAGTGTACTGATTCCGATAATACTGGAAAGTGAGTGTAACACGAGCTGTTTCCCCAAAAGTTTATGCATCATCTTAGGCATGTGCGACTTCATACGCGTACCCATGCCAGCGGCAAGTACAACAGATGCGATTGTCATTGGATGCTCCGATTTTTAATATATTGAGACAGAGGATGGTGTTCTTGTTTCATCCTGCTTTCAGATAGGTGTGAATCGTCTTCTTCTGTATCCACTGTAAATCAGCCGGGGCACTTGGAGTCGAACCAAGATCAACGGATTCAAAGTCCGGTGTGCTGCCATTGCACCATGCCCCAATATCGTAGCCCATATTTTAGCATAGTTTATTAATGTCTGCCAAAGTGAACTACAGCGATTTATTTTACTGCATAAACATAAATTTGTGATAACTATTTTGCCGGGCTAACTGACCAGGCATTTTCATGTTCTTCGATATTATATTCAGTACTATTTCCCGAAGGATCAGTAAAGGTGAAGTTAGATTTTTCATTCTCAATTGCACCGCGCACCAGGTTTTTAAATTTGAGCGGAAGGGACGAGATTGCACTGCCTTTCGGGATCACATAAATATTGGAATATTCCGCAAAAAGCTCGAAATTTGAATCGCTGATTGTGAAGCCACCTGGCACGGAGAGAATGCCGAAAGTGTCCCCTTGATATGAGAAGGTTCGTGCATCCTGTTCCAAGGCTAGTGTAAGATTTAATACGAAATCGAAAGCCTGAACAACCTCATTATCAGCTGGATCGTACGTTTCAAGATGATACTGGCTGGCAACAGCCACGTCAGAAACTGTTGAGACCTGAGCTGCTTTCTTACTCTGACTGAGCACGTAAAACATTCCGCGATGTTCAAAAGTAAGTTGGTTTTCCTGTTGAGCTTTTTGAATAGCCCCAATCAATTCTTCTGATAAAACCACGCCTTCCATCGGTTCAATTTGGTTTAGAATCGTTTCAGCTATCGGAGTTAGCCGATAAATCCGATAAGAATATTCTCCAACTGGTTCAA
>CAZMZQ010000120.1:3556-4904 GCA_964570745.1 uncultured Anaerolineaceae bacterium | reverse complement strand
GCTCACATATTGAACCCGCCCCAACCGATATTTTTCAATAATCCAGCGGGGCGGGTTTAGCTGATTGGGCGATCTTCGGGCAATATTATCAGGCGCTAAAGGCCTCTTTCGCCCCTCTGATATGGCACGCCGAGGGCGGCGGGGGAACCGATCCGTTTCTTGCGGGCTGCCGAGCTGCCCCAGATGAGGGCGATGATGGTAAGGATATATGGCGCCATCTGGAGGAAAAAGACCAGGTTGGTGTTATGGAAAAACGGGTTCGCAAGACCAAACAAGAGACGTGGTCCCTGAAGGTCAAGCGTGAAACGCCGTAAGACACCAAACAGATAGCCGCCTATCGCTGCCCGCCAGGGGTTCCAGTGGGCAAATATGACCAGGGCAACAGCGATCCAGCCCTGCCCGTTTACAGTGAGGTTCGAATACCAACCGGGGGCAATGGCAACGCTGATGGCAGCCCCAGCCAACCCTGAAAAACAACCTCCGATAAAGGTGTAGAGGTAGCGGGTGCGATAAATATTGACACCGAGCGTGTCGGCTGCAGCCGGGTTTTCGCCTACAGAGCGCAGGTGAAGCCCGGGTCGGGTTTTATTGATGTAATACCAGACAAGCGGTACAAGCAGATAGCCAAAATAGACCAAAAGATTGTGGTTTGCAAAAGCGACCTGCCCCAGAAAGGGAATTTTGGAAAGGAGGGGGATGCTGGCGCTGGGGATAACGGGGGAAACCTTGCCAGTGAGCCCGTCACCCAAAACCAATGCCAATCCGGTGCCCAAAAAGGTAAGCGAGAGACCGCTTACAGTCTGGTCTGCCTGAAAGTGGATGGTGACAACGCCATGTGCAAGGCTGAGAAAACCTCCTGCAGCGATTGCAGCCAGCAGACCGAGCCAAACATTGCCCGTTTGATGCGCAATTTTGAATCCAGCCATGGCGCCTAAAAGCATCATGCCTTCAACACCCAGATTTTGGATTCCGGAGCGTTCGGTGATAATCTCGCCGATAGCAGCGATGAGCAAAACGGTGCCGGTGGAAATGCCGGAGCGGAAAATTTCGATCCAGTTCATTGGGCGATCTCCTGTGCAGGGCGAACCCACTTGATTTCATATTTTAGAAGGACATCACTGCTGATCACGAGGAACAAGGTGATACCCTGGATGAGGAACGAGATGCCCGAGGGCTGAATCTCGCGGCTGGCAACAAGCAGCGCGCCGAAAAGGATTGAAACGACGATGACGGCGAACGGGTTGAGCTTGGCGAGCCAGGCAACGATTACACCCGAAAAGCCATAGGAGGTCGAAATACGCTCCTGGAGGCGGTGAACTGTGCCGGAAACCTCGGTCATGCCAGCCAA
>CAZMZQ010000120.1:0-3456 GCA_964570745.1 uncultured Anaerolineaceae bacterium | reverse complement strand
GGCAGCCAGGCTTTGTGGGGGAAGGTTTTGGTCATTTGAAAACCGGATTCACTCCACTTGCCGAAGATCCAGTAGTTGTTCCAAAGCACGGCGATGTAGTTGAGCATGAGAGTGATGATGATTTCGTTGATGTTAAGCCGCGCTTTTAGAAAACCGGGGATAAAGGCATAGAGCGCGCCGCCAACCATGCCGAGCACCATCATCAGTGCGATAATCGCCCAGCGAGGGGTGGTATCGAGGTTGACAAGCGGCACCATCACGACGGCGCTTGCCAGGAACGCTCCTACAAAAAACTGCCCTTCTGCGCCAATGTTCCAGAGGCGCATACGAAAAGCCAGGGCACAGCCCAGACCGATGAGCAGAAGCGGGGTGGCTTTGACAATAACGTCAGAAAACGCGCCCCACGAGCCAAAGGAGGCTCTGAAAAAGTAAGAATAAACGCTGAACGGATTTGCACCGGTCGCAGCCAGGATGATGCCGGAGATGACAAAGGCAAGTACAACCGCACTGACGGAGGTGACGGTTGGCAGCCATTTTGGATAATCCTCGCTGCGTTTAATGAACACGGGATATGGAATTTTCACTCTTCACCTCTCTGGTCATATTTGTTGCCCAAAACCTTGCGTAAAATGCGCTCTTTTTCGGTCGAATCAGCATCAAGGTCTTCTTCGGTGGAGGCTGAAACCCCATTCTCCATCACATTGACGGCCATATCTTCGAAAGCTGCCTTTGCTTCTTCAGAGGGAGTTTTGCCCTCACTTGAATCCGATTTGTTTTGAGTATCTTCGACTTGAGACGGTGTTTCTTCAGAGAGAAGCTCCTCGGGAAGCGTGCCGGTCATCATCAATCCGATTTGATTGATGTCGAAATCGCGGCTGCAGACGAGCCCGATTACATGCCCTTCGTACATAACGGCGATGCGGTCAGAGAGGGCGAGCAGCTCATCGAGATCTTCGGAGACCAGCAGGACGGCACAGCCCAGTTCACGCTGTTGGAGCAAGAGCTGCTGGACACTCTCGATCGCGCCGACATCAAGCCCACGGGTGGGCTGCATGGCAACGATCATGCGCGGTGTGCTGGAGAGTTCGCGGGCGAGGATCAGCTTCTGTAAGTTGCCGCCCGAGAGCTTGCGCGCCTGGGTTTGAACGCTGGGTGCCTGGATGTCATATTCATCTTTCAACCCATCTGCCAGGTTATCGGCTGCGAGATAGTCGAGCTGCCATTTGTGGCTGATCGGCTTTTGATCGTAGCGTTTCATGATGATGTTGCTGGTAAGAGAGAGGTTGGGGGCAGAACCGACACCAATGCGGTCTTCGGGGATGTGTGCAAGCCCATGGCTGATGGAAAAGGCAGGCGGTTTATTGGCGATGTCTTTACCTTCAAACCAGATATGTCCACTGCAGGGGCGCAAACCGGTTATGACCTCGACCAGTTCGCTCTGACCATTGCCGGCGACACCAGCGATGCCGAGGATTTCGCCATCATTCAGCGAGAGATCGACATTGCGCAGGGCGGGCAGGTTTTTGTTGTTAACTGCAGAGACGTCTTCGAGGCGCAGGACTTCCCGACCAGGTTCCTGGTCGCATTTTTGCAGATTAAAAATCACTTCGCGGCCGACCATGAGTGTGGCAAGGGTCTCCCGGGTGAAATTGTGAAGATCTGCGCGCTCGGCAGTGGCACGACCCCGCCGCAAGACGGTAAGTGTGTCGGCTACCTGCTTGACCTCAGCGAGCTTGTGGCTGATGAAGGCGATCGATTTGCCCTGGGCTGCCATGCCCTTGAGGGTTTCGATCAGTTCGTCGGCTTCCTGGGGGGCGAGCACGGCGGTCGGTTCATCCATGATCAGGATGTTGGCACCGCGGTAGAGAATCTTTAAGATCTCGACACGCTGCTGTTCGCCGACCGAAAGCTGCCAGATTTTGGCAGTTGGATCGATATGGATACCATATTGATCCGCCAGGTCACTGATTTCATGGTCAAACTTTTTGAGATTGAGGGCAAAGCGGGGAGTGTCGAGCCCGATGAGGATATTCTCGGTTACGGTTTGACTTTCGACCAGCATAAAGTGCTGGTGGACCATGCCAATGCCATTGGCGATGGCATCTCTGGGAGAATTGAAGCTGACCTTCTTGCCGTGAATAAAGATTTCGCCGGACTGGGGTTTGTAGAGACCGGTGAGCACGTTCATAAGCGTGCTTTTACCAGCGCCGTTTTCTCCGAGAAGTGCGTGAATTTCACCGGGATAGAGGGTGAAATTGACCTGGTCATTCGCTAAAACGCCGGGAAAACGAAGGGTGATATCCCTCATTTCCACGGCGGGAATTGCATCTGGGGTTTCTGAAAATGTCATGAGTTTATCTTTATAAGGGAGAGATGGCTCATGATGAACCATCTCTCAGAAAGGTTTAGCTCAGGCTAAGGGAGTTCGGCGGTAAAGTTGTGGTTCCACCAATACATACCCACGCCGCCCTCACAGGGTGCGCCTGGACCGGCAAAGCAGTCCAGATCTACCTGGCGAAGGCTTTCACCTTCGGCAAGGACAAGGTTGCCCTGGTTGTCAGTGATCGGACCTGTGAAGACATCAAAACGAGTCATTTTTCCGGAGAGGAAAAGAGCTACTTCGTCGTGGATCAGCTGCAGGTCTTCGGCAGGCAGTTCGGCTACACCGGGCATATATGTTTCACCATCCCAGAAACCGAGCAAGCCCATACCGCCTTCAGCAGTATCGAAATAGATAGCTTCACCAGCAAAGGTGCCGTTCATCGATTTTTCGATCTCTATTTTATAGAGTGGACCCCAATCCCAGTACATGCTGCTGAGACAGGAATCGATTGTACAGTTGCCGATATAGTCATAGGTGATACCCCATTTGCCAGCAGGAGCGGCAATGGCGGGGGCGGGAGTGTCTGCACCGGTCATAACAACCTGGGCGCCGGCGTCAAAGAGAGACTTGGCGGCTTCTTGTTCGATTGTCGGATCGTGCCAGGTGTGGATGAAGCGGACGTCAATGGTGCATTCGGGGCAGGTTTTTTCAACACCGAGTGCGAAAGCGTTACCAAGGCGCAGCTCTTCGGGGATGGGGAAAGTAGCCATGTAACCGAGGCGTGGGTTGCCATCAAGTTTAGCACGGGAGCCAGCCATGATGCCGGCGAGATATTTGATGTTTTCCATGGCGCCCATCAGGTTGCCAAAGTTGGTTCCGTTGTTCTTGTAACCGGAGACGTGAACAAAATCTTTGTCGGGGAATTCGCCGGCAACGGTTTCGGTGGCATCCATGAAGCCGAATGAGGTTGTGAAGACCATATCAAAACCTTTTCGGGCTAACGAGCGGGTAACTTGTTCGGAGTCTACACCCTCGGCTACGTTTTCGACGTAGGCAGTATGGACACCGGGGACGTTATCCTGAACCCAGAGACGACCGACATCGTGGGATTGTGACCAACCGCCATCGTCGTG
>CAZMZQ010000119.1:0-4986 GCA_964570745.1 uncultured Anaerolineaceae bacterium | reverse complement strand
GTGAGAATCAGCATCTGTTTAGGCAACAGATCAATTGCATTTTCATCCACATAACCATAATCGTCTGTTGAAGGATTTTTTTTATTGCTTTCTATCGCCAAATAGGGGCTGCTCTCTTCTTTTACTACCACAACAGCTTCAGAGATGGGTTCTTCAACCTGGAGCAAATTTGCTTCTACTTCCATGGAAAGGGTTTCTTCAACCATCTCCATTTTCACCAAGTCATCATCTATATATTCAGGGATCTCATCCCAGCCAGATTCTTCCCCATTCAATTCATCTTCCAGCCCAGGAGCCCCATCAACCATATCCTCATTCATGTCGATATCTGAAGACCATGCATATCTGGAAAGTGTCCGGATATCAGGCAGGTTTTTTTCAATTGTCCGTTCGAAGAATGGCCCGGAGAACGGATCGGTCACCGTTGCCTGGTTCATACCGTCGGTTTCGACCTTTGTCACCCTGTCAACCAGAATGTTTATTTCGCTGTCGCGCTGCTGCACCTTTCCTTCCACCACTAAAACAGCCCCCGCATCAACCACCTGGCTAAACTGCTCCCAGGTTTTAGGGAAGAAAATCAATTTCATATCGCCATACATATCAGAAAGGGTCACAAATGCCATCATATCCCCTTTCTTTGTTCTGATCGGATTCAGGCGATTTACGATGCCACCAACAGTTACTTTCGTGTTTTCTTCTGTCTCAACTAACCCGTTTGAAAAATGGCTGATTTTCTCATTAACCTGCTTTAACACGGAATTAAGTGGGTGATCAGAAACATACAAACCCAAGAGCTCTTTTTCCCATTCCAATTGGTCGGTTTTGCTCATCCCAACCTGGAAAGGCAAGATAATTATCGGCTGTTCTTCCACTGAAGCGCCTCCGAACAGGTCCATCTGACCCATTTCTTTGGCTTTAAAGTGGCTGGTAGAAACATTCACAATTTGCTCAATCGATCCAAGGATCGACCCACGCTCCCCAAGGTCATCGAGGGCACCGACCTTCACCAGGCACTCCATCGGTCTTTTACCAACTTTTCTCAAGTCAACCCTACGGGCAAAATCATCAATGGCTGCAAAACTTTTATTATCTCTGCCCTGCAAGATTTCATCTACCGGAGCTTGACCTACGTTTTTAATCGCCCCCAAGCCAAAGCGAATGGCAGCTTTGCCGTTAGTTCGATCTGCGATTGAGAAGTCGTAAGTACTGAAATTGACATTCGGTGGGAGCACCTCAATCCCCATTTCCCTGCATTCGGCCACATAGATGGCGATCTTATCTGTGTCATTCTTCCAGGCAGAAAGAAGGGCAGTCATATATTCAACCGGGTAGCGATATTTTAGATAACCCGTCTTGACTGCCATAATGCCATAGTTAGTCGCATGGCTTTTATTAAAGCCGTAATCTGCAAATGCTTCCCAGTGAGCAAATATCTCTTCTGCGGTTTTTTCCGCGATGCCTTGTTTCACCGCTCCTTTGACGAACTTGGTGCGATGTTTTTTAACTTGTGCAGTTTTTTTCTTTGATACAGCGGCACGCAAATCGTCTGATTCCCCGGGCAAATAACCGCCGAGGCTCATAGCTGCCTGCATGATTTGCTCCTGGTAAACCGTGTGCCCGTAGGTTTCCATCAGAATTGGTTCGAGCTTTTCGTGCTGATAGGTCACCGGCACTGTACCGTGCATATTGGCGATATAAGATGGGATGATTTCCATTGGACCAGGCCGATAAAGCGCAACCATCGCGATTACGTGTTCCACCTTTTTTGGCTGCATTTGCACCAGGTATCGCGTCATCCCGCTTCCTTCAAGCTGGAACAAACCCAGGGTATGCCCTTGACCGATGTATTCGTAAACGCCCGGGTCATCAATGGGGATATTACTGAGATTAAGGCTGACACCATGCCGTTTTTGTATGTTTTCGCAGGCTCTTGCCATAATTGTCAGCATGGTCAGCCCTAAAAAATCCACCTTCAGGAGACCCATTTCGTTGATGCCATCCATGTCATATTGAGCAACCGATTGTATTGGCAATTCATCATTTGTGCTGGTTGGTCGGTGGAGGGGTAGATATTCTGTAAGTGGTTTATCGCTGATAATCACACCAGCTGCATGCGTGCCAACGTTGCGAATGCTGCCTTCCATTCGGCTGGCAACATCAAGTAAACGCTTATATTGGTCATTTGATTCGTACAGAGATTTCAATTCGGGAGAGTTTTGTAATGATTTTGCGAGAGGGATATTCTTTCCAGCCACTGGCCCGGGCACAGCTTTTGCGACCCTATCCACCTCAGCGAGGGGAATGTTCATCACGCGACCAACATCCCGCACAGCTCCTCGCGCAGCCATGGTTCCAAAAGTGATGATCTGTGCCACTTTATCTGAGCCGTATTTTTGGTTGCAATACTCCATTACCTCTGCCCGCCGGTCATCCTGAAAATCCAGATCGATATCTGGCATCGTCAACCGGTCGGGGTTTAGGAAACGCTCAAAAAGGAGATAATAACTTAGTGGTTCTACTGATGTGATATCCAATGCATAAGCCACCAACGAACCGTTTCCCGACCCGCGGACGTTATACCAGATGTTTTTCTCGCGGGAAAAGCGACATAAATCCCACACAATCAGGAAGTATTCAGCAAAGCCCATCTCGTTAATTACACCCAATTCGTAATGAAGGCGTTTCTGGATTTCGTCAGAATCCGCCCTATTGGGAATGTTTTTCTGCAGACCTTCCTGGCATAAGTCAAGCAGGTAAGTTTGAGGACTTTCCCCTTCGGGCACATCGAATTGCGGCAAGTGATAACCTTCGCGTGTCAGGTCGACCTCACATTGGTCAGCGATCAACAAGGTGTTTTCAATTGCTTCGGGAGCCTGGGCGAAGAGTGTCTGCATTTCTTCAGGGCTGCGCATGTAGTAAGAATTGTCAGACATGCGCATACGGTTCGTGTCGCTCAGCAATTTGCCGGTTTGAACACACAACAAAATATCCTGCAAATCTGCGTCTTCTTTACGGGCATAGTGAACGTCGTTGGTAGCAACAAGGGGTGTGTTGGTTTTTTTAGCCAGTTCAACCATCAGCCGATTGGCCCGGTATAGCTCGAGGATGTTGTGATCCTGTAGTTCCAGGAAGAAATTTCCCGGCCCAAATATATCTTTATACCATTCCAGGCTATGTTCTGCTTTTGCCAGATCATTATCCACCAGTGCTCTGGGGATTTCTCCAGCAAGACAAGCTGAGGTGGCGATCAACCCTTCGCTGTGTTCAGCCAAATAAGCTTTATCAATTCTGGGATGGTAATAAAACCCCTCCAACTGTGAGACCGTTGCGATCTTGAGCAGGTTTTTGTATCCCGTCATATTTTTGGCGAGCAAAAGCAGGTGATAAGCCTTTTTATCCCTGGCCACGTCCTTGTCCAGCATCGTTCGGGGAGCCAAATAGGTTTCAAGCCCGATGATAGGTTTGATTCCTTCTGTTTTAGCTGCTTTGAAGAAATCCAGCGTACCAAACATCGTCCCATGGTCGGTCAGAGCCAGGGCGCTCATGCCAAGTTGTTTGGAATATTTCACCAAATCGGAAGGACTCGCCAAACCATCCAGAATGGAGTAAGAAGAGTGGACATGCAAGTGAACAAAAGACACAGTTTTAGACTTTTCCAAGTTTATATTGTTATCGCCAGCATTTCCTCTATGTTACAGGCGATTGGTTTCGAATGAAGTTAAAGTATAGCATAGCGAACCTGATAAGCCGAAAAATTTAACAATTAAAATCACAAAGAAAGAAGCGCAGCCCATTAATTCCATCATTAAATGCTATTTCGCTAAAAGAATTGTATTAAACGAATATTCTGCTGGAAATGCAATCCTTCTTCAAAAACACTAAGGAAAAATGGTTCGATCTTTTTCAATCAGTGGAATTATGAACTTTAAACTAAAACGGGTTGTATCGTGAAAAGACGGGATGCCCCAGGAATTCCCGGAGAGTTGTCAAATCTTCAATGGCTGTCTCATCCCTCTGCCTGATCATGACTTCTTCGGATATCTGTCGGTTGGCGCGGAAGGCATCACCCAAAAAACCAAACATAATCAGAATAATGCCTGCAACCAAAAAGGTGCCGCCAATTGAAACCGATTGCACAAAGCGGGATGTCTGAGCTAAAAACAAATAATAAATCAAAAAACGACCAAGCAAAATTGCCCCAGCGAGAAACAAGATTCCGCCGATCGAGAGGAAGGTGCGCAGCGGCTGATAAAGCACATAAGAACGAATTATCGCCCCGCCCTGCCGCCAGATAAAGTTAAACATACCTTTATGCAATCGGGATTCCCTGGTAGCAGGGTTGGTGTCAATTGGCACAGATTCGATTTTCATCTGGCCTTTACCAGCCTGGATCAGCGTTTCAAGCGTATAAGAATATGGGTTGTATACCTGGAAACGCAGCGCAGCATATCGTGAGAAGGCACGAAATCCGCTGACAGTATCAGGAACATTTGTATTTGAAACCCGGCGGATAACCGAGCTGCCCAGATGTTCCATTGACCGTTTGAAGGGTGAAAAATGCTTATTCTCCAGTGTCTGACGATCACCAATTACCATGTCTGCTTGTCCCTGCAGCAGTGGTTCGATTAATTTACCAATCTGGCTGCCGGGGTACTGGTTGTCTGCATCCGTATTGACGATGATATCTGCTCCCAACGCCAGGCAAAATTGGATTCCATTAACAAACGCCCGTGAGAGCCCGCGATTTTGGCGATGACGAAGAACAAAATCGGCACCGTGCGCCAGGGCTACCTGTGCTGTCCCATCTGATGAGCCGTCATCCACAACCACGATCACAATTTCGTCGATTCCAGTCAATTGACGAGGCAATTGCTCTAGGACTGTAGGCAAATAATTTGCTTCGTTGTAAGCTGGAATTTGGATCGCCAGTTTCATAATTAACAATTGTACGATATTTCTTCAATAATTGGGTTCAACCGGTGAGAT
>CAZMZQ010000118.1:0-5000 GCA_964570745.1 uncultured Anaerolineaceae bacterium | reverse complement strand
ATGAAATATCAGAGATTGATTTTTCTATCTCGAATAATGTATAATTTTAAAAAATCCCAGGAGGTTAGTATGGCATTAGAAATAGGCATTTACACGAAAGACCTGGAACTCACAGACCGTATCCAAGATTATGCAACAAAAAAAGTAGGCAAAGTAGAAAGATTTTTAAGCGACATTGCTGAATGCCGCGTTGATCTGAGCTATGCTAAAACCGCAAGAAATGCAGCTGATCGCTTCATCGCTCAGATCACAATTCGGGGCCGCGGTTTTATCCTGCGCTCAGAAGAACGTGCCGACAACATATTTGCTGCAATTGATGCAACTGTTGATAAAATGACCCGACAAATTGAGCGGTTGAAAGGCAAACATTGGCGGAAACGTGGTGGTGATGAGGAACCCATATCCGAAATAGATGAAGTTGCTGATGAAGAAGTGGTTCCGTTGATTGCCCGTCGAAAGACATTTACACTCGACCCAATGGACGAACACGAAGCACTGGAGCAACTTCAATTACTTGGTCATGAAGCCTTCTTTGTCTTCTATAATGTTGAAAATGAACGGGTTAATGTGCTTTATCGTCGGCGTGACGGAAGCTATGGCTTGTTAGATCCACGAACCCGGTAAAGCATCAAACGTAAAAAATGAAGCAGCCTGTTGTTATTTGGCTGCTTTTTTGGTATAACAATTGTCTGGATGGAGTGAGATGAATAAAAGAGACGAACCTAAGCCATTAACTGAAAGCCAACCGATCGACAAGAAAAAAATCATAAAAGCTGTTGAGAGTATTTTGGATGCCATTGGAGAAGACACCTCCAGGGAAGGTCTTGTAAAGACACCCGCCAGGGTGGCGAACGCTTACGAAGAGATTTTATCTGGTTATAAAACGGACCCTGACAGCTTGATCAACGGTGCGTTGTTTAGTGTTGATTATGATGAGATGGTTGTCGTCAAGGACATTGAGTTTTACAGTTTATGCGAACACCATATGCTGCCTTTTTTTGGAAAAGTGCATGTGGCATATCTCCCCAGGAAAAAAGTGCTCGGTTTATCAAAGATACCCAGGATTGTCGATATGTTTGCGCATAGGTTACAGGTTCAGGAACGCATGACACAACAAATTGCTGAATTCATACAGGAATCCATCAATCCACTTGGTGTGGGGGTGATCATCGAAGGGCAGCATCTCTGCATGATGATGCGTGGAATCAAAAAGGAACAGGCAAAAATGACTACTTCAGCTATGTTGGGAGGGTTTCGCAGCCGGCTGGAGACCCGGATGGAATTCCTGAATATGCTGCACTAAAAATTATTACGTTCCCGAAACAGTTCAACACCAACCCGTTTTGTCTTTGCCACAAAGTTGGCTTTTTCTATTCTCAATCTGACAGCCTCAGCCGGACTGTTTTCAAATATATGTCTTATCAAAAAAAGGCACAAGGCTTCAAGAGTATGGAAACTGGATTCGCTGACCACTTTTCTGACCAGTTTGGCTATGAAGGAATAACTTATCGAGTGGTCGATTAAATCACTTGCACCTGCTTTATCCAGTGGGTAATTTAACTCTATGTTCAGGATCAACTCCTGGGGAAAATCCCTTTCAGGATGGTTAACCCCAATAATCCCATTGGCTGTTAACTCTGTGATGATTATTTTGTCCATTTCCATCTCCTCAGACAATATTTTCCCCACCATCGACCTTTATGATTGATCCGGTCATAAAATCTTGCCGCAGGATATGCAAAACATTTTCGGCAACAATTTCGGGCGATCCGATACGATTCAGTGGAATTTTTCGCTCAGCTACTTCGTCCATATTAACATGTTCATAACCTGAGAGTGGAAGCATGATTCCCGGGGCAACCCCGTTGACTGTGATCCGTGGTGCAAGCTCAAGAGCGAACATGCGTGTTAACTCAAACAATGCTTTTTTGGTAAGTCGGTAAGCAAAATGATCGGATGCTGTTCTAAAAATTCCGGCGTCACAAATATTTACAATTCTCCCTTGAGAATTTTCATCAAGTTGGTTGACGAATTCCTTTATAAGCCACCATGGAGCAAACAGATTTAGGTTAAACATTGCCTCAAGATTTTTTTGTGAGGTTGCCATCCCACTGCCACGCTTATAGCTGCCTGCATTATTGATCAAAATATCCACCATGCCTAAACTGTGGTTAACTTCATCAAACAATTCATTGATATTTCCAAAATTCTCGAGATTGAATTGAAAAAATTCCGCTCTCACGCCGGCTTTCTGTGCTTCTTCTTGTACCCTCCGGGCATCTTCTACGGAGCGGTTGTAGTGGATTGCCAGATTGCAACCTTGCCTGGCAAGCTCAATGACGATCGCACGTCCCAATCGTATTCCCCCACCGGTTACCAAGGCAGTTTTCCCTTTTAATTCCATAGTGTTATCCTTTATCCCTGCGATAAATTTCTGTCAATTCAACTATAATCGCTTCAATGTTACAAATGGTTGATGGTAGAATTTTATCATCTTGTTGTATTGCAATGATATTAAGTAAACGTTATATTAGCTTTTCAAATCAACGGTAATTGAAAATATTTTCCATTGGAGTGCTATGAATACATCGAAAACTATTAAAGAATTAGGGCAATCAGTTTGGTATGACAACATTGAAAGAGAAATGCTTAACGACGGACGATTGGAAGCGATGGTCAGAGATGGGAAAATCTACGGTGTCACCTCTAATCCGAGTATATTTGAAGCCGCCCTTAAAAACAGCGCTGCTTACGATGATGTTTTGCAATCAATGTCGTGGTCTGGATTGAACAAAGACAAAGTTTATTTTGAACTTGTTCGGGAAGATATTCAAAGAGCAGCTGATTTATTTGTTGATATCTACGAGCAGTCTTCTGGTCAGGACGGAATGGTGAGTGTTGAGATTAACCCATTCTATGCCTGTGATGTCGAAAAATCGATTGAAGAAGGTAAAGCGTTATGGACTCAAATCAATCGTAAAAATCTGATGATCAAGGTGCCAGCCACGCTTGAGGGTCTTGAAGTTATTACAGCATTAATTGCGGAAGGAATTAATGTTAATGTAACCTTGATATTCTCAATTGAACGATACCGACAAGTCGTGGACGCTTTTATGACTGGTCTTGAGAAAAGGCTGTCATCAAATAAGCCAATTGACCATATTGCCAGCGTTGCTTCTTTCTTTGTTTCCCGAATCGATTCAGCGGTGGACCTGCTGCTTGATCAGGTCGTCAAAACCCAGGGAACCAAAGCTGAACAAGCTGAAGAGTTGAAGGGAAAAATCGCAGTTGATAACGCCAGGTTGGCTTATCAAGCATTTTTGGAATTGTTCCAAAGCGAACGCTTCCTCAAATTGAAAGAAAAAGGAGCTCACATTCAGAGACCTTTATGGGCATCAACCGGAACGAAAAACAAGAATTATTCTCCGACGCTCTATATTGATAGTTTGGTTGCTCCAGATACGGTCAATACAATTCCACCAGCGACATTGGACGCTTATCTGGAAAACGGCATGACAGAGCTAAGCATCAAAGATGATGTTGATCTTGCAAGGTCACGATTAGGTTTGCTTGGTGAACTTGGTATCAACTTTTCTGAAGTTACGAAGAAACTTGAAGAAGAAGGCGTTGAAAAATTTATGCAAGCTCACTCGGGTTTGCTTGAAATCGTTGAGAACAAACGAAAACATTATGACAGCGAACTGGACGGTCTGACAGAAAATGTGCATTCTGGCTTGCAGAAAGCTAAAGAGGAATTGAGCGTAGGGAGAATGTACGCTCACAACCCCACATACTGGACAAATGACCAGAGTTGCCATGATGAAATCCGTGATCGCCTGGGTTGGCTCGGTTTACCAACACAACAATTATCGATTGTTGAGGAACTTGAAAACTTTAAAAAGGAGATTATCGACGAAGGGTATACTGACGCGTTTGTGCTGGGTATGGGCGGTTCATCACTTGCGCCTGAAGTGCTAAGCCAGATAATTGGACCCATTGTCGAGCCTGGCTTTGGTTTAAAACTGCAAATAATCGACACAACTAATCCTGAGGAGATCGCATTCAGGTTGCGGAGTGTTGACTTATCCAAATCACTGTTTATTGTTTCAAGTAAGAGCGGTGGAACCAGCGAAACTTTGGCTGCAATGAAGTATTTTTGGAGTGAGCTCGGAAAAGCCGGTGTGCAAGATATTGGAGCTCATTTTGTTGCGATCACCGATCCCGGGACATCGCTGCAGGAACTTGCGGAAAATAAGAATTTCCGAAAAGTTTTTAACGCCCGACCAGATGTGGGCGGAAGGTATTCTGTCTTTACGAAGTTTGGGCTGGTCCCGGCTGCATTACTTGGCGTTGATCTCAAAAAGTTCCTGGGTAAAGCAATTGAAAGCGAGATGCAGGGGGCTGAGACGGTGCCATATGCTTCCAATCCAAACCTGCTGCTGGGGCTGTTTATAGGAGAGGCTGCCAAAGCAGGGAAAGACAAATTGACCTTTATTGCGGAATCCTATATGAGCAGTATTGTGCCCTGGCTGGAACAATTGATAGCCGAATCGAGTGGCAAGGAAGGAAAAGGAATTCTGCCGATCGAAGGAGAACCCATTCTGAAATCTCTCGAATATCCACAAGACCGCATCTTTGTTTACTACGCGGTCGATGGATCAAAAAAAGACCTGGCTCAAGCTTTGTTGGATAAAGGGTTCCCAGTTATCGAATTCCAAATCATGGAACCATATGAACTTGGAAAAGAATTTTATCGCTGGGAATATGCGACCGCTGTTGCATGCGCAACACTCGGTGTGAGTGCCTTTGATCAACCAAACGTTCAGCTCAGCAAGACGATGACCAAAGATCGGATCAGCGAATATCAGGAGAAAGGTCGCCTGGATGACGGTCTTGTGCTTCTTGAAAACGAGGAATTTGCATTATATGGAGAACCTGTGGACGGATTATCCGGGAGTTCTACTCTGATTGATGTCTTGAATGCATATGCAGCTAAAGTG
>CAZMZQ010000117.1:2463-5075 GCA_964570745.1 uncultured Anaerolineaceae bacterium | reverse complement strand
GTCCACCAGGAACACGGCGGTGTGATCCGCCATGGTGCCAAGGTGCTCTTCGCTTATGCTGAAGCGACAGTGCCAAAAGTCAGCGTGGTCACCCGCAAGGCTTACGGCGGCGCTTATGTGGTCATGAGCAGCAAATATCTGGGAACGGATATCACTTATGCCTGGCCTTCCGCTGAAATCGCCGTGATGGGCGCTGAAGGTGCTGCAAACATTCTGTATGGTCGCCAGATCAAAGATGCTGAAGACCCGCAGGCTGAGCGTGAACGCCTGACCGAACAATACCAGGAAGATTTCCTCAACCCTTACGCGGCAGCCAAAGCTGGCTACATTGACGAGGTCATCGAACCAGCAGAAACCCGCCAGAAACTGATCGAAGCTTTGCAGGCGCTTGAAAACAAGGTCGAAATGAACCCTGCCCGCAAGCATGGCAACATGCCGGTATAGGCGGGGCTATGTCAATATTAAATCAAGGTTTATTGATCACCGTATTCGGTATGGCGCTGGTTTTCGTGATGATTCTGGCGCTTTGGGGCATCATGGTTTTGCTGGTGAAGCTCACCAACAAAGCTGAACCCGAAGAAGAAGAACCAATCGATGAATCAGCCATTACCGAACCAGCACCAGCAAGCGATCAGCACGGCGCATTGGCTGCTGCTATCGCAGTTGCTTATGCGCTAAAAAGCCAGGAGACCTCTTCTGCATACGCACCCCGCCCTGACGCGGGCGAAAGCAAAGAAAACCCCTGGCTGACAGCTGGCAGAACCCAACAACTTTACTCAAACACCATCAGAGGACGGAACCGATGAAAGTAACTCTCACCATTGAAGGAAAGCAATACCAGGTAACCCTGAATGATTTGAACGCCAGACCGATCATCGCTGAAGTAGATGGGCATTATTATGAAGTTTGGCCTGAAGACGAGCAAGCCTCGATCCCCACAGCACCATCCAGAGCTCACGAGCCTGCCGCTGTCGAAGCAGCCACACCCGCACCAACTGCGGTTGGCAGTCAGACCATCAGCGCACCCCTGCCGGGCGTGATCATTTCTATTGAAGTGAAAGAAGGTCAGGAGGTTAGCAAAGGTCAGGAACTCTACGTTCTGGAAGCAATGAAAATGAAAAATTCGATCATGGCTGACCGTAGCGGCACGATTGCTTCGATCCACGTAAATCCTGGTGATTTAGTGAAACACAATCAGTCGATTCTGACTTTCGAAGGGTAGGAGGAAATCAATGGTTTTCACCCAACTATTGCAAGACCTTAGCAAAGGCTTCGGAGCATTTGGCTGGGGCAATGCGGTCATGATGCTGATCGGACTGGGCTTGATCTACCTGGCAATCTGGAAAGAATATGAACCTGTTTTGCTGCTGCCGATCGGTTTTGGATGTGTGCTCGCAAACCTGGGAATGTCGAATGAAGTTGGATTCATGAAGGTCATCTATGATGCCGGTATCAAAACAGAACTATTCCCCCTGCTGATTTTTGTCGGTGTTGGAGCTATGATCGACTTTAGCCCGCTGCTTTCTCAACCCAGCCTGGTTTTGCTGGGGGCAGCCGGTCAGTTTGGTATCTATTTCTCGCTGCTTCTGGCAATTTTGTTAGGATTTCCCCTCAATGAAGCCGCAGCAATCGGCAGCATTGGCGCAATTGACGGTCCGACCGCTATTTTTGTCGGTGAGCGGCTGGCGCCAAACATCATCGCTCCAATTGCGGTTGCCGCTTATTCATATATGAGCCTGATCCCGATCATCCAGCCCCCAATCATGAAGCTGATGACCACCCGAAAAGAACGCCTGATTCGCATGGAATATTCGCCCAAACCAGTTTCAAGGCTGACTTTGGTGCTCTTCCCCATCCTGGTAACGTTTTTGGTTGCCCTGGTTGCGCCTGATGCGGCACCATTGATGGCGGCTTTGATGCTTGGCAATCTTCTGCGAGAAGCGCTGGTGGTGGACCGATTGAGCAAAACCGCTCAGAACGAGATGATCAATATCGCAACCCTCTTTTTGGGGTTGGCAATTGGTTCAACCATGACCGCAAAAAGCTTCCTGAACCTGGACACAATTTTGATTCTGGCTTTGGGTTTATTGGCTTTCATAGTCGACACCATCGCCGGACTGCTTTTTGGAAAATTAATGGCTGTGGTTACCAAGGGCAAGGTTAATCCCTTAATTGGAGCCTGCGGTATCAGTGCATTCCCGATGGCTGGACGGCTTAGCGCAAAAATGGCGCTTGAAGAAGACCCAACCAATTTTATCCTGATGCACGCGATGGGTTCCAATACCGCGGGTCAGCTTGGATCGGTGATTGCCGGTGGTTTGCTGCTGGCTTTGGTGACCGGAATCGGTGGTTAGTTTTTAGTCTCTTGTTAAATAAAAACTCCGCTGGAACTGTTCCAGCGGAGTTTTTTAAGTGACTGGGTTAACCAATTACGGTTTGACAAACCTGCCCATAAAAACAATGGTATTGGTGGTTTGCTCATAGATCACGTAAATGAACGGGTGGTCGAGGGTGATCTCGTAGCTCTCAATCGGCATCGAGGTTGTTGCCATGCTAAGAGCGGTAGCCGCAGCTGCTTCTGTGCCTTCTTCGTTGACATCAATAAAAGCCTG
>CAZMZQ010000117.1:0-2363 GCA_964570745.1 uncultured Anaerolineaceae bacterium | reverse complement strand
TTGAAATCACCGTTGGGCATGAGAAGAACCATGGCATAGTTACCGCCTTCATAAGGCAATCGTACGGCTGTATAAGAATCATTGACAATGGCACCGCCATTGAAGCTGTTGCTCATCATCTCTACTTCAACCTGGGAGCCATCGAGCAAGTAGAAAGGTGCATTTTTAGTGTGATCTTCATCAAAACGGTTCAGCCAGGCACCTTTGAAGTAAACCGCATTGGTGATCACGAGGCGAGTCATTTCATTCAGCATGCCCTGAGAGATGAGTTCTTTGATCTTATCGTTCGTCTGAGCAGCCACCCAGAGGTTGATCACCTGGCGAGCCTCTTCAGGGTTAGAGAAATCAACCAGTTTTAGACCGGCTTTGTAATTAGCAGAGAGCTTATCCAAGAAGGCTTGTTCAAAGTGAAAGTCTTTTTGTGCCCAAAGTGCATTTGCGACATTGAAAACCAGCGGTTGGGAGCCTTCGGGGATGTAGTCTGGCAACTCTGTAAGCCTCAGATTTAGTGCATTCATCCATTCATGTACCAGATCACCGTCCTCAAGGTCAATATCGAGTGCATCAGCAATTTGGGTCCTGGTTTCAGTATCGGCGCCTGCATAGACCATTAAAAATGCCTGGTAAATACTATACGGCGAATAGACCAGGTTGCCTTCTTCTTTTGCCAGTTGATGATAAAGATCAAGCGCGAATTCGTTGAGATCTTCCGCTTGGTCGTTGAGGTCGTCATCGCTTACAGCTGGATCAGTAATATAGGCTAAGCCACCAGTGAGATCTATATCCTGGTTGACAGGTTCCTCTGGTTTTTCAGGTTCCACAACTTCTTCACCACCGGGATAGGTTTGTTCGGGGTCTGTTTGGGGAGGGTCAGTTTCTACAGGTTCCTGGGGGTTTACAGGCGCGCAAGCACCCAGAATCATGCTCAGCGCAAGTATCGCTGTAATTAAAATTGTTAGTTTCTTCATTTTTATCTCCTGAATCAAAATTTAATATACTTACTCAAGTTTCAAATCAACTTTACTAAATTGTAGACGAAATTAAGGAGGGTTAGTTCCAAAATAGAAGCCATCCATTGTAAAGAAGTTTTGAATGTTCAAAATCTGGAATTCAAATTAACGCAAAAGCCTGCTGGATGAACCAACAGGCTTTTTGCGGAAGTCTTATCGCTGATAGAGGTTCAGCGAATTAACCAATCAAAAGAGGGAACGAACCCTGTAAAACGCCAACCCTACGTATTCCCAAAGCACATTAAAAGTTTGATCAAGTGCGGAGGTCGCAGGCATGAGGTTGGTGAGAATTGCTTTCCAGTCCACGACAGTGAGAGCCTCCCAGTCCCTGAGAGTAACTTTGTAGTCTGTGGGTGCAGGAACGACTTTGAAATCGCTATCTTTGAATAAAAACATCGCCCGATCCATTTGAAGCGCTGATGTGACCAACAAAACATTCTCATAATTATTGGTAGTAATGACTTCGGTAGCCATTCTTACATCTGAGCGCATATTCGAGCTGCCGCTCTGGACTAGGATCGCATCTTCAGGAACGCCAAGCTCCATCAGGAAAGTCTTTGTCGAGGAAACTCGCGAGAAGCTGCCGCTGACAATTACAACTGGTGCAAGACCCTTGTGATAGAGCTGTGCCGCATAAAGAGCACGGTCGGCTTGTCCTTCCAGTTCAACCCTTTGACGGGGGGTGTTTGCAGGCAAGGTGCCTTCAGCAAGAATAAGGATGGCATCGGCTTGAGCATAGCTTTGGCTGGGCATGTAACGCCACTCCATCGAGCGGGTTACGAAAGTGGAAAAAAACGGATTACCTAAAACAAAAATGATAACCAGAGAAATCAAGACAAAACAGATCGCGGTTTTGGGTTTTTTCTTGATCAGAAAGAGAGTGATGAACAACAACAAAACAACAAACCCGAGGGGTTTTAGAAATTGCAGGAAAAAAGACCCAATAATGTTTAACATATTCCTCTCCTTGGTAATACTCCTGACCATATAGTTGCAAGAAACGCGCCCGGTCAGAATACAAAGAAGATTAACTGAAAGCAAAAATTCTGATGTTTTCGTAACGAGAAATCGTGATAAGAAATGAAGGATATTCGATCCGCACTGACGAAGGCATTGCGATGGCTGATGCAAGATAATTGATCCGTACGGAGGGGGCTTGCTCCCTCCGACAACGTCGGGTTGGCTAACCTGGCGGCTGGACCAGATACCCTGCTTCGCGCGCACAGGGGCCAGCCGTACGGCGAAAATCCTCGAACATGAGCATAGCGGAGTGGGGGTTTACCCCATTCGAGTGCTTATTTATGCTCCCAGTTGCATTGCGATGGCTGATACGAGATAATTGATCCGTACGGA
>CAZMZQ010000116.1:0-5114 GCA_964570745.1 uncultured Anaerolineaceae bacterium | reverse complement strand
ATGAAGATGACATCTTTATCAGTTTTCTCTTCAGAGAAGGCAAAATGATTGGTTCCAACCTGTTGGGCGAAACCGGGCTGGATTTAAAAGTGAAAAAAGCCATAGAAAGCAGCAAGGATTTCAGTGAAGCTTTGCAGGGAGAAATAACCGTTCAGGATCTGATCGCACTATTGTAGTTTGGTGCGTTCGTGATTGGGACCCGCCCGTACGATATTGATACATCGTCGAAATTATTTCGATTGGAAAATGTCGCGTAATGGCGGGTTCAGTACATGAGCTTAATAATTTCAACAAATCCGTCAAACCCGCCCTGATTGAGACAAAATCTTTTTATTCCGGATTCAAAGAATATCTGCTGTTCCTGCGCTGGGGGGTCTGGCTATGTTACGGAACATTGGTGTACGTAATTGGGACCCGCCCGTACCGTTGTTTACATGGTGTGAATTTGCAGAAGGGGTCATACCTTGCTGCGCAGGCACAGGGCTCTTTCCCTGGAGATGTTAATATCGAGCGCTCATGTTTGGGGCACACCCATACATCATTGATATGTAAGAAAAAATGGGTGCTAGAGGTTTTTATTAGCCTGTAACCGAACAGTTGTTTAAAAGAAAAAAGAACACCAGTAAAAAATTGTTTTTCTGCATTTAACCGTGATGTCTGAAGCTGTTTAGCCTTGAGCGCTGAAGCGATATTTTCTCAAAATCCTCTCGTTGAGAAACAAAAAATGGGCGCTAGAGGACTCGAACCTCCGAACCTCACGGATGTGAACCGTGCGCTCTAACCAACTGAGCTAAGCGCCCCAAAGTGTCAGGATTATAGCAAAACCATTCGCTTTTGTCCACTATTTCGGGACATTTGTACCTTCCCTGCAACAATACTGCGTTTCCTTTATAATCAATATATCCTGGCTGTTCAAGTTGTTGTCGGCCTCTGTTCGCTCCAAAGATAAGGACTAACCATGAAACGAATTGTCGTTTACCTATTAATAACCCTTCTGCTTCTGGGTGCCTGTGAACCTTTGCAGACCCCTCCGGCAGAAGTTTCCTCGCAGGTTGTTGAAACCGAAGTCGCAAAGGCGCTTCCTTCAGAACCATACCCAATCGAAACCCAGATTCAAGCCGACGCAGCTTACCCAATTGAGACCCCTGCTGCTGAGGCTGGTGCATCCGCTGACCGGCAGTCCTCAATCCCAACCAATCCCCCCGTGCCGGATTTGCCAAATAACATCACGCCTGGTGAAATGGTTGAAATTCCGGGTGGCACATTCATGATGGGTTGTGACCCTGATAACAATACTGGTTCAATTTGCCCGGATGCAGAACTACCCGCGCACGAAGTCACGTTATCCTCATTTCTGATCGACCGTTACGAAGTCACCAATGTTCAATATAAAGAATGCGTCGAAGCAGGTGTATGCAAAGCCCCCCGTTCCGATTCCTCCCGCACACGCGGCGATTACTATACCAACCCCGATTACGATCTTTATCCGGTAATTAACGTGGCGTATAACGATGCGACAACTTACTGTGAGTGGAAGGGGCTGCGCCTGCCAAGCGAAGCCGAGTGGGAATATGCCGCCCGCTCCAGCGAAGCCAACCCTTTTCCCTGGGGCGACCAGAATCCCGACTGCATCCTCGCAAACAACATGAACAACCTGAATGCTTCGCCCTGCGTGGGCGATACTACCGCGGTTGGTTCCTACCCACAGGGAGCGAGCGCGTTCGGAGTTTTGGATATGGCAGGAAATGTCTGGGAGTGGGTGTCAGATTATTTTTCAGCCGATTATTATGCCAATAGCCAGATTGAAAACCCGTTGGGTGCTACAATCGGCACCGAAAGGGTTGTGCGTGGTGGAGGATGGTTTAACAATCGGACTTTTTTACGTTCTTCATCGCGTGGATACGATTTGCCGTTCTATAGCGGTTCTGACCTCGGTTTTCGTTGTGCTGTGGAACTCGTACAAAATTAAGAGAATAACTAAAAAGCTGAGCCTGGAAGCATGGCTCAGCTTTTTCCCCTTCAAACAAAATTTACTGGTCTAATTGGCGGATGACCAGGACAACTTTCCCCTGCACTTCAACAATATCCGGGTCGTTAATGTAGATCGGCTGCATGGATGGGTTGGCAGGCTGCAAACGAATACGTCCGCTTTCTAAGTAAAAATACTTCAGTGTGGTCTCATCGCGATCGTTTAGCCAGATAGCGACCATCTCACCATTGCGAGCCTGGTTGGTGCGCTTCATAACAACGATATCCCCATCATTGACCATGGCATCGATCATCGAATCGCCCTGAACTTTTAGCGCATACAACTCGCTCAGGTTATCCCCCTGCGGCAACAAACTTCGGGCGATATCAATACCGGATTCAGCGTCGTAGTAGCTAAAATCAGATGCTGGCACAGGCATGGGCTCACCAGCGATGATATTACCAACCAAAGGGATAGAAACCAGTTGTTCCATCAGGCTGTTTATGCCTGATTTGAGATTCGCGACCATTCCGCCGGCACTATCCTTGATTAAGTTAATGCCGCGTGAAACGTTACTTTGCCGTTCAATATAGCCCTGTTCTTCCAGCTGGTTCAGGTAATAATTAACAACGGAAGTAGAGCTGATTTTCGTCTCCGCACCAATCTCCCGGATGGAAGGGGGATAGCCCTTTTCTTCCTGCCACTCCTGGATACACGTGAGGATGCTTTTATGACGTTCGCTTAATCCTTTTGTTTTTCTCGCCATAGTAACCGCCTTAACTAATATGCCTGTTCTATTGTCACTATAATATCAGAACAAATGTTCAGTGTCAAGTGAAACCATACAATTCAACAATCTCGGGAAATAGATCTGATAATACAAGGGCTGCCAACTTTTCAATTGATCAAGCACAAATATTGCAACCTTTCTCAAGAAAGGTAGTGTTATGAAAAATAAACTCACTTCGATTATTCTTATTTTGGTTTTAACAATCAACCTGCTCCCATTGGGATCGGTTTTTGCGCGTGAAATTACAACTGTGAAAAAGGTTGAATTGAATCCTTATGACCTGGAATTTGGGTTGGTTGACAATGAAAGTCTCTGGTTAAAATCTGGCAACAATCTCTACTATACAAAAGATGCCGGGGAAACCTGGAGCGATATCAGCCCTGCAACTCGCATGATTGAGCCTTATTTGGTCGTTTCATTTCCAAGCCCCGAACAAGGGTTTGCGCTCTACCTGACTCAAACGGACACTGAGCTCGACCTGGAGCTTTATCAGTCTACATCTCAAGGGGAAGCCTGGTCCGCAGTTGTGGGTGATCTGCAGGAAACCATCAGGAAGCAATTCCTCCATCCAATCGGAGCGATTCAAATGCAGTGGCTTAACAACAAACAGGCATTCGTTCTGGTCAAAGAAAGCACCAGCAGCAATTTTAGTCAGGGATTGCTCTTTTTCACTGATGACGGGGGCAAACATTGGAAGGCTCTTGATATCCCGGCGGCTGAGGCTTTTGTTTTCATCAACAGGGAGGTCGGCTTCATACTCAACCCAACAGATCCCAAAACCCTCTATCGCAGCCTCGACGGCGGTGAAAACTGGAGCTTGTTTGAAGTGCGGCTTCCAGAAGCCCCAACCTGGGTAATGACCAGGCTTGGTTTGCCGGTCATCACTGCCGGTCTGCAAGTATTTTTACCACTCGATATGACCGAGGACGGAAAAAATGAGCATAAATTTTTAGCTCTTCTCCCTGAAAATCGCAAATTAGGATTGCAGGCAGAAATAAACCTCGCAGATGTTCAGGTTATCCAGGTTGAAGAATCTGAAAGATCGTTATTGCCTGCTGTCGATCATTACATTAATGAAATTCAAACTCAGGATGGGAAGAATTTTTGGGTAAGCTTAACCAGTGGAGAGTGTCAAAGCATTCCAGCCGATAAAAACGATGACCAGATTACCTGTCATTCAACCTGGCAGATTTTGAAGAGCGAAGATGAGGGCTCAGACTGGGTGAACGTGACGCTCCCCGACGGAAAAGACCTTGCCAGTAAACTATTTTCGACCCGAAGCAATCCCTCTCAGATTAATCTGAATTCAGATATCCAGGCATCAGAATGGGTTCAGATTTACCAGGGGCACGCATTTGATGCATGTGAAATTCCTGCCTTGGCACAGCTTAATACTTGGTATACAAAAAGCCCTTATAAGGCGGTCAACGCGTACATAGGCGGCATCTCACGGTTATGTGCCAATACACCACTTTCATCCACCTACTTCCGGAACATGAATCAGCAGGGCTGGCGGTTTATATTGACCTGGGTTGGTCACCAAGCACCTAAACCCTGTACTTCGACTTTAAATTATCTATTTCCTTTAGATGTCAATGAAGCATATCAATATGGGGTTAATAATGCCAATCAGGCAATGGCGAGATTAAAGCAATATAATTTGAGTAATCCGGATGGAAGTGGGGCGATCATCTATCTTGACCTGGAGCATTTTACCTACTCAACCCAGTGTTCAAATGCTGCGCGTGCTTATGTAAACGGATGGACGACCCGGCTCTCTCAATTAGGCATTCGTTCAGGTTTATACTCCACCTCTTCGGGGATCAGGGATAACCGTTATCACACAATATCAAAGCCGCCATCTGCAGTTTGGATTGCAGAATGGTATACAACACCAGGTTACCGACCGAATGAGACCGTTTGGAATTTGCGTTACCTGCCAGATAATAATTTGTGGGCCAACAATCAGAGAATCCTTCAATATACCGGTACACACAGCCAGACCTGGGGCGGTGTTTCGATTAGCATTGACAGCGATGTTGCCAACGGGCCTGTTTCCGTCCCTTATGGAGCATATGATTCATTGAAAAACCGCCTCTGGCTTCCAATCGTTCGCAAACGCTAATGTTAGCCAATCTGTCCTCGCTTGTTCTATATTTGTCAGAGCAACATGATAATGTCCTATTCCAGCAAAATAGAAATGTCCTAATTAATATTAGGAGCTATGACATGGACTATCGAAATGAATAATCAGGAATTATGCCGAAAAACAGAAATGGAACGGGTATTGGAAAAGCGAACGACCCAGGCAGAAGCAGCAATCAAATTAGGGCTCAGCCAGCGACAATTGAGACG
>CAZMZQ010000115.1:3125-5129 GCA_964570745.1 uncultured Anaerolineaceae bacterium | reverse complement strand
AATGTTTTTTTTGATGTCCAGGAAGCCGTGACAAAATTCCGTCAGCTCTGCCTTTCCGAAAGCCTGGTCGATTATTCGCTCCAGGTTGAAATGTTCACCAATACTCTCTGGGGTGATCCAACTTTCCAAAAATATATTCACAATAAATATAGACACTTAATCTACGATAATAGCGAAGAAGACCCTCCCTATGTCCACGATTGCATTCTCGAATGGCTGCCCTTTTTTGACAGCAGCATGATAATTTTTGATGAAAACGCTGGATATCGCAGTTTTTTGGGAGCAGATCCTCAATCAGCCATGCGCTTGGCAGCCGCGTCTGAGACATGTCTTGATTTCAACGGTACTTATGTCAGCTCCCCATCCTTGGGACAACTAAGCCATTGTCTTGCCGATATTCAGAATTGCCAGCCAGAACCTGACTTAATTCGTGAAACACTTACTTTTCCAACAGAGAGGGTTCGCTTTTTCCCCGAATTATTGGAAGTCCTGATCAATAAAATTGACATGTTAGTCAATGAAAACCAAATCCCTCCGTCCCAGATAGCGATTTTGTCGCCTCTTATTTCGGATAGTATGAAGTTTTCAATAGAACATGGCTTGGCACAAAAAGGTATTAGTCTGTCTATTCAAAAACCATCCGTTCCCCTGTCTGAAAATGTCACCTCAAAAATTTTGATTACATTTTCAAAACTTGCCCATCCATCATGGCAGATAAACTGCGATTTTCACTCCGTGGCAAGTTCTCTCAGCCAGGCAATCTCTGGTTTGGATCTCGTCCGCGCCCATCTACTCCTGGGAGGATTCGACCAGGAGCGTTTCAGTGTTATCACATTGAAAGATATCTCGGAACCACAGGAACGCATTCAGTCTAATCTTCTTTTGCGATATAACCTTTTGGTTGAATGGCTGCAAGACATTGACGAAGAAGAACCACTGGACAACTTTTTTAGCAGGCTTTTCGGGGAATTGCTCTCCCAACCAGGCTTTGGATTTCATGCTAATATCCAGGCTGGCACAAGTACCGCTATCCTGATGGAATCGTATCGGAAATTCCAACTGGCATTTAATCATAATCAGTTTTCATCTCAAAGCCTCCTGGGGAAATCTTTTGTCGAGTCATTGGAATCAGGTCTTATTCCAGCAATGTACCTGTCAGAATGGGAGACACAGGATTCGGATTCTGTCATGCTTGCTCCGGTTACAAGTTTTTTGATGGGGAATGAACCGGTCGATTACCAATTTTGGTTGAACATCGGCAGCAAAGGCTGGTATGAACGTCTCGAGCAGCCTCTTACCCACCCGATTGTGTTAAGTCGAAACTGGATCGAAGGTACACAATGGTCTGCTGAAGAAGAGCAGGTCTACAACCAGGCAAACATTAAAAAAGTTATCAGCGGGTTGATTTCCCGCTGTCGTAAACAGATTTTCATATACAGTTCAGATTACAACGAGGCTGGTGTTGAAGAGCGCGGCCAATTGCTTACTCTTTTTCAAAACCTCTTGCGAAAATCCAGGCAGGTGAATGATGTCAGCTGAACTTCGCCTCCGTCCTTCCCAGGAAGATATCCTCACCTACTCGCAAGGCATGATGGGAATCTCCGCAGTGCCCGGTAGCGGAAAAACATTCACGCTTTCTCACCTGGCAGTCAAACTCATTTTGACAACGCCATTAGAGCCCGACCAGGAAATCTTAATTGTTACCTTCTCCAATTCGGCAGCAGATAATTTTTCAACAAAAATTGGTGAAAAGCTTCGGTTAAACGGACTGCTTGAAGGCTTTGGTTATCGTGTCAGGACGCTTCATGGTCTCGCCAATGATATCATCCGGGAAAGACCTGAACTTGCAGGCTTACCAGCAGAATTTAGCATTATTGATGAAGCTGAAACGAATGAGATTTTAAATGGTCTTGTCGCAATAGCACTGGAAAAACATCACGATTATTTATCAAGCCTGATTAGCGAAGATTTTAATGAAAAAAAGCATTCTGAAATCTATAGAAA
>CAZMZQ010000115.1:0-3025 GCA_964570745.1 uncultured Anaerolineaceae bacterium | reverse complement strand
AATTGGGTACGCGTCGGGGACCCCAACCAGGCGATTTACGAAAGCTTCACAACAGCTGATCCTAACTTGCTCAAACGTTTTATCTCAGAGAATAATGTCCGTTCTGTTGATTTGCCAGTATCGGGTCGTTCAACTCAACAAATCATCGACCTTGCAAACCGCCTGATTGAGTGGGTTGAATTTGAACATCCCAACTTTTCGGTTCGTGATGCATTGAGCGAACCGTTTATCCAACCTACTGCACTAGGTGACCCACAAGAAAATCCACTCGCTACTCCCGGCAGCATAGAAATTGCTACAGAAGCAATGACTGCTGATCAGGAGCTGATATTTATCACAAACCGGATAAAAGAGTGGCTTGAGTTCAACCCCGAAAGCACAATCGCAGTGTTGACCTTTGTCAACAAACGTGCCTCTGAAATAATAAACCACCTCAAATCAAACAACATAGTTGTTAATGACACCCTGATGAAGGTACCTGAAGAAACTCGTAATTCTGCCGGAGCGTTATCCTTAATTATAAAATCTGTTCTGGATCCGACCCATCCAGGGCATCTCGCGACAAGTTTTGAAGTCTTTTACCGACACCTGTTAGATGTGGAAACCGCCAGACAATCAATAAAATCTATCAGTAAGATGATTCGTTCGTTAGAAAATACGGAACAATACCTTTATCCTACCGATGGCGATTGGTTCAATGCTTTCGAAGAGGAAGGGTTGAACGAGTTCCAGCTTGAATTACTAAGTACATTCCGCCTGTCTGTGATCCGTTGGCACCATGCCGCAATTCTCCCCCTTGATCAATTGATGCTGGTAATCGCCCAGGACCTCATGCTCGAGGGCCCGGAAATTGCTCTGATTCATAAAATGTCTGGATTAATTGCAACGCTGAGACAGAATAACCCTCATTGGTCTGTGCTTGATCTTTTGCAGCAGCTGATCGACATTTCAAAGAACGAACGCTCCTTCAGCACTTTTAGCCGTAAGGAGGAAGGATTCAACCCTGAAATGTACAAAGGTCAGGTCATTGTAGCCACAATGCACAAATCAAAAGGACTGGAATGGGATAAAGTCTTTTTGACTTCTGCCAACAATTATGATTACCCATCTGGAGACACAGGAGATGTTTATACCGGTGAAAAATGGTATATAGAGGGTAAACGTAACCTTGAGGCAGAAGTGCTCTATGACCTGGAAGCGTTGAAAACTGAGAAGTCCGGCGGTATTATGTTCAATCAGTATGATAAACAAAATGCGAGAGACGATGTAGTCAGGGATCGATTACGCTTGTTTTATGTAGGTATCACCCGCGCTCGGAAGTCACTGACAATCAGCTGGAACACAGGCAAAATGAAAAATCTCAGGGCAACCTTACCGGTTCAAATCTTAAAAGAAAGCACAATAGACGATGAAAGTGCTAACTGACAATTTCGTTTTCAGCCAAAGCAGCCTGCAAACCTTCGCGTACTGCAGGCGTCGGTTCTGCTTGCGGTTTATTGACCATCTTGTCTGGCCAGCACAGATCAGCACATCACAACATCAAGTTGATATACAATCTGGAACCCGCTTTCACCAGTTGGTCCACCAATATTTTCTAGGGTTTGACAAGGATTCTCTCCTAAAACTGGCTTCTGTGGATAGCGATCCTCGCATCCACCAATGGTTATCCGTCTTTTTTCAAAGTCGCTTTTCCCATCTTGAAGGGGATCTATTCCCGGAATCCTCTTTTTCGATCAGATTGGACAATAATATTTTGACGGCAAAGGTCGATTTACTTCATATCGACAAAATCAATACAATAAGAATATATGACTGGAAAACATCAAGAAAACTTCCATCAACTGAAATGCTTAAAAGACAATTTCAAAGCATGGTCTATCCAGTTGTAATTTCAGAACGCCTGCATGGGATTGAATACTCAGATATAACAATGGTTTACTGGGAAGCAAACTTTCCAGATAACCCGGTTGAACTATATTTTCAAAAAGATGATATCCTGCAAACCAAAATTGATTTGAAGAGAAAGATGGACGAAATTTGTTCATTGAAAGCTAATGAATTTTATATGACAGAAGACCTGCGTAAATGTGCCTGGTGTGAATATCGGTCCTATTGTGACCGTGGAATAAATGCAGCAAAGGATGCTTTTACAGAAGAATTCGATCAACCGGACTATGAACAAGAAATCCCCGAGGACATCACACAACCCTGGGGATAAAAGAAAAAATACACTACAATAAAAATGGGCAGAACAGGACTCGAACCTGCGACCTCATCTGTGTAAAAGATGCGCTCTAACCAACTGAGCTATCCGCCCGCGGATTTACTATTATACGATAAAAATGAGAATTGTACGATTTAAAGATAACAATAATGAAATTAATTACGGCTGGATCCATCATGAAAAAGTTGGTCTGATCCAGGGGAACCTGTTTGGAGATTTTCGTCGGTTTGAAGCGAATATTCTTCTCAACGATATTAGTCTGCTTTTGCCATGCCAGCCAACTAAAATCATAGCTGTTGGACGAAATTACGCCGATCATGTACAAGAAACCGGATCAGAAATTCCTTCATACCCGTTTATATTCATGAAACCTCTCTCTTCACTGATAACAAACGGAGAACCGATCATCATTCCCCAACAATCCAAACAAGTAGAGCATGAAGCAGAGCTCGTGATCGTTATTGGAAAGCGGGTCAGGAACCTTGCACCGGATGAGGTTAATGATGCCATCCTTGGGTATACAATCGCAAACGATGTTACCGCGCGTGATCTGCAGAGACAAGATAATCAATGGACACGTGCCAAAGGTTTTGATAGTTTTTGTCCGCTTGGACCTTGGATTGAAACCGATTTTGACCCCAATGATGCCCTGATCAGCTGCCATGTCAACGATGCTCTCAGACAAATGGGGTCCACAAAAGACATGATTTTCAAACCGGAGCAGTTGTTGGTTTTCATAAGTTCTATTATGACACTTGAACCAGGCGATGTGATTCTAACCGGAACCCCTGCAGGGGTTGG
>CAZMZQ010000114.1:0-5152 GCA_964570745.1 uncultured Anaerolineaceae bacterium | reverse complement strand
AAAATGAGCTTAGGCAATTTTTTGTTTGTGGGTGCTTTTATGCATACAATGAAAAAGAGTTGTAAGCCGCTGGAGGAACAAATGGATTATTTACCCGGATTCAAACTGTCTCAGGAAGCAGTCGATTGGCTGCTCGATTCTGACCCTGCGCTCGAATGGCAAGTGCGTAAGGAATTGCTCTGTGAGCCTGCCAAAGAATATGAGGACGTGCGTAGGCATGTGCCTGATGAAGGCTGGGGCAAACAAGTGCTCGATTCCCAGATGTCCGATGGCAGCTGGAATGGCGTAGTTTGGAAACAGGGACTCAATTCTACCTATCATGCCCTGACACTGCTTCACCTGCTGGGGATCGACCCGCAAGACTCGAAAGCCTTGGTTGCTGTAAAGAAAGTCAGGGAAAATGTCTGTTGGACAGAAGACGTTCGTTATGCTTGTAATTCATACTTCGAAGGTGAGACAGAGGCATGCATCAACGGTGCCGTTGCGAGTGCGGGCATCTACTTCAGACAGGATGTAAGCGTAGTGATCCGCAAACTGCTAAAAGACCAGAAGATTGATGGCGGCTGGAATTGCGATGACGATTCCCAGGTAAGCTCGTTCAATTCGACCATTGCTGTGCTTGAAGCACTGCTGGCATATGAGAAAATCAACGCAGAAGATCAAAATGTCAGGGCTGCCCGCGAAAGAGGTGAAGAATACCTGCTGAGCAGGAACCTTTTCAAACGTTTGAGTGGAGAGACGATACCCTATGATAAATGGTATAGACCATTGGATGGTCCTGCCTTTACTTCTCTTGGCTTCCCCACCTGGTGGCACTATGACATCCTGCGGGGGCTGGATTACTTCCGTCGGGCGGGTCGGTCTGACCCAAGGCAGCGAGAAGCAATACAGATACTGCGAGAAAAGCAGCAACCAGACGGTCGCTGGCTGACCGATGTGGTTTACGACGGAGAAAAACTGATCGATTTTGGCGAGGTTGTTGGAAAACCAAGTAAATGGATCACTTTTAAAGCCTTACTTGTGCTCACACCGAATGCGGATAACCCTCTGCCGCTAAATTGATACACGCCTTTGCCATAACGTTTATAATTAGCAGCTGCCAACCAAACAGTGTTGGTTGATTATTTTTTGTGGAGAGGTCGGAATGGAAAAAAAGAATTTCTTAATCGATATGGATGGAGTTTTAGTACACGGGTCACGGATTGTCCCAGGTGCTGATACTTTTATCGCTAATTTGATTGCTGACGGTCGAAAGTTTGCAATTCTGACTAACAACTCTCTTTACACAACACGGGACCTCTCTTACAGCCTCAAACAGACCGGCCTTGAAATTGAGGAGGAGCGGATTTACACATCAGCCATGGCGACCGCTAACTTTCTTTCCCAACAACGTCCTGGCGGAACCGCGTATGTAATCGGTGAAGTCGGTTTGACCGAAGCAATACATCGCGTAGGGTTTGTCCAAACCGCAATTAAACCCGATTACGTCGTCCTTGGTGAAACCGAATCTTATAATTTTGACCAAATTACAATTGCTGTGAGGCTGATTTTGGAAGGCGCTATCTTCATAGCAACAAACCCTGACCCAATGGGCCCTACTGAATATGGGATTGTCCCAGCCACCGGTGCTATGGCTGCCCTGATTGAAAAAGCAACCGGCAAGTCGCCTTTTTTTGTAGGCAAACCAAACCCTTTGATGATGCGCTCAGCATTAAATCATTTTGATATGCATTCTGAAAACACCTACATGATTGGAGACCGGATGGATACCGATGTTCTATCGGGGATTTCAGCAGGGATGGAAACCATTCTCGTGCTGAGCGGTGTTACCACACAAGATATGATCGATGACTTTCCGTTCCGTCCCAAATTTGTCAGAAATTCTGTCGCATCAATTGATCTTGACGAAATGGAATAATACTGCGGAGATCTGATGAAATTCACACGTCGGGATTTTCTTAAATATTCGCTATTAGGGTTGGGAGCGACTGCCCTTGGCGTGCACGATGCAGAGGCTGCGTCTGTTGTGACTCCGCGTCTGATGCTGGTGGGTAGCAAAGAAGGTGTCAGCATTTACAAAGAGCCTGATGAGAAAAGCCTGATTTTATATCAACGACAATACAACGAAATAATTAATGTCTATGAAGAGGTAGTTGGTCCAAACGGTCCGGCATGGAACCCAATCTGGTATCGCTGTTGGGGTGGTTATGTTTTTAGCGGATACCTGTATGAGGTGAAGTACGAATACAACGCCCTATCCGCACCAAACCGAGCCAGCGGACAGCTGGCTGAGTTGACAGTTCCATATTCACGCTCGATGTATTACCAATCTCTTACCGGTTGGGAACCCCTATGGATGTATTATTATGGCACAAACCACTGGGTAACCGATGTTATTGAAGGACCTGACGGACGTCCATGGTACCAGGTTCAGGACGAGCTCGGGAAGACGAAGACTGCCGTGCCGTACGAACATCTCCGTTTTATCGCAGATGAAGAATTTGCGCCAATCAACCCCGAAGTTCCACCGGCTGATAAATATATCGATGTCTCAATTCCCCACCAGCGTTTACGCGCTTATGAGGGCGATCAGATCGTACTTGAGAAGAAAATATCGACCGGTTTTCCAACCGGTGAAGGCAAGTATTCAATCAAAACCAAGATGCCTTCCAAACACATGGGAAATGCCGTTCTCACCAGCAATATCCGTGAACGGATCTGGATGGGCGTGCCTTGGACTTGTTTTTTTGAGATGGAGATCGGTCTTGCAACGCACGGAACCTTCTGGCATACCAATTTTGGAACGCCGATGAGCGCAGGCTGCATCAACATGAACAACCAGGATGCAAAATGGCTTTATCGCTGGAGCAATCCGATCGCTGAACCAGATGAGTGGGCTAAACACGGATGGGGCACGATTATAGACGTGCACCAATGATCAGATAAACTCCTGAAACACCCTGTTTCCGAGCATGATGCCGCGCCTGGTCAACCTCAGATGCCTTCCATCATCAAAATCCACCCATTCAAGCAAACCAATGTCAATCAGTTTTTCAATCCGGGTCATGAAAACAGTTTCCAAAACCTGCCCGTAACGAATTTTGAAGTCAGGGGCAGAAATTCCCTTTGAGGTCATTCGCAAGCCTAGTATCATATGTTCGTTAATCGCATCTTGTTGGCTTATTGGAGTAGTTTCTTTGACTGCTGGCGAGAAGTTCGATTTTTTATCATCCGGCTGTTTTAAGCGCTCGATATACAAAGGAATGGTTTCAATATTGTTATACCTTGTTTCTCCCAGCTTTCCATGTGCCGCTGCGCCAATCCCCAGGTAATCAAGATTTTTCCAGTAAACCTTGTTGTGACGGGATTCAAATACAGCTCCCCGGGACCAGTTGGAAATTTCGTACTGCTGGTAACCCTTTGAAGGCAGAAAATCCATTGCCAATTCGAACATATCAGCCACAAGATCATCGTCGGGAAGGATGAGTTCGTTCCTGGCGACCATTTGTGCAAAAACTGTATCCTCTTCAAGAATCAATGAGTATAAAGACAGGTGCTCAACACCAGTTTCTACCGCCATCGCGAGGTTTCTTTGCCAGCCTTCGAGGTTCTGACCTGGTAAACCGAAAATGAAATCCAGGCTGATGTTTTCGAAGCCTGTCTGCCTGGCAAGCGCAATTGCCTCTTCTGCTTGGGCAGCTGTGTGTACCCTGCCCAAAACTTTCAGATCCGAATCGTCGAATGACTGGACACCAAGACTCAGCCTGTTACCACCAGCAATTCTCAGGTCATTCAGCTTATCAAGATCCAGAGTACCTGGATTTGCCTCCAGCGTGACTTCAATCCCAGGCTCGAAGCCAAAATACTCTTCGCTTGTTCGGATCAGCTCAGCAACATAATCAGCTGGTAAAAGTGAGGGGGTGCCACCGCCAAAATAGAGACTGGCAATCGGCTCAATTTCAAACTTCTGGTAAAATTTCAGGTCTTTGAGCATGGCATCTTGATAAGCAGCCATTAGATGACCTTGCTCTGCATACGTGATAAAATCACAGTAATAACAACGTTTGACACAAAACGGAATATGGAAATAAACTGCTGACATTGACATAATTTTACCAAAGCGATGATCAGTGGTTTCTATTGTAAATGAGTAAAATATGAAAAAAATACAATCCGATCCACAACCAGCAAAAACCCGTGTTTGCCCTGTTTGTGGGACAAAAATCTCTGAAAATGCTAAACGCTGCCTGGTCTGTGGCACCGATCTGACTGGCGGTCCGACTTCCAAAGAAAAGAAAGCGGACCGAATTGACTCACAGCGAATACCCGAAGTCAGGATTAACCTGGTTGGCTTGATTGCAATCATCGTTGTAATCCTGGTTTTGTTAGCGTTGTTGGTATTCTTCATCCTGACCCGAGGTCAAACTTCAGCTTCTGATGCTGACGCAACCCAAACGCCCACTCTTACACCAACAATAACTGCCACATATGCCAATACCGCAACCTTGACACCACTGCCGACCTGGACACCGCTTCCGCCGGTGGAATATACAGTTAAAGCAGGTGAGACGTGTGGCGATCTCGCGCTTCAATTTAGCGTCTCTATCCAAAGCATTATCCAGGCTAACAACCTTAACCAAAGCTGCCCTATTACTGAAGGAATGGTCTTGAGCGTCCCTCAGCCTACCCTAACGCCATCACCCGTTCCTACAGCGACACTTGAATCGATTGTCTCGGATCTGAACTTGTGTACTCATACCGACACGATAACTGTAGAGGCGAATATGACCCTCAGCAGCATCGCTGCAAATTACAACGTATCAATGACAGACATCCGTATTTACAACAACTTGACTAATGACATCGTGAGACAGGGTGACAGGCTGATCATTCCTTTATGTGATCGATTGCCAACCGCTGGTCCAACTCTGACAGCAACACCAATGCCTCCCTATCCGGCGCCAAACCCACTTTTACCTCGCTCCGGAGCTGCGTTTTCTGCAACCGACGAAGCAGTGACGCTGCAATGGGCATCGGTAGCTTCGTTATTCCCGGGCGAAATGTATCGGGTATTTATTCAGGATCTTACATCAGAACAGGAGAAAATCCTGGTCGATTATGTCAGTGATACCAAATACATACTCCCGGCGAG
>CAZMZQ010000113.1:3160-5159 GCA_964570745.1 uncultured Anaerolineaceae bacterium | reverse complement strand
GTGTGCTGCCGCGTCGGCGGCGTTGTGCATTTACTTCGGGGATGTCATCGGACATGATTGCCTTCCATTCTCTGACTTGATGTCAATAACTGGTTGTGAGATTCCTTCTTGAATTTTAGCCCAAAATTAGTAATTGTAACTTTCATTTAGATACGCACAAACACGCGAGGTTCAAGCGCGATAAGTAGTGGAAATTACAGAAATAACAATCAGTAAATCCACCCAAAAAGCGTCTTACTTATAGATGTTATTATACACTCATGGGCATTTACAATAAAAAGGCCGGCAGTTAGCCGACCTTTCATGAAGTTATTTAGTTCAGCTTCTGCGTTTTTTGTACCAGTTGTAGATTAAAAGAACCAGGACCGCTCCCCCAACAGACACCAACAGTGTTGTCAGGTTGAACCCGGTTACCATGTTCGCACCAAGCAAAATGCTGGTGATCCAGCCTCCTAAAACGCTGCCAGCAACACCGATAAGAATATCGATATACCATTTGTGATCGGTTTTCATCAGCCACGAAGCTGCCATACCAGCCAATAGACCAACGATAATTGATGTAAATAAACCCATTGTTTATACTCCTTATTAACTATGCATGTGGAAATTGTGATTCGACCAGCCGGCGAAACGCGTTAGTCGCATTTTTGACTCGCAGCATGTCACGCGGATTTCCACTGTTGATAAAACGACCAATGATACCACCGCCAGACAAGGTATCTAGTTTATATTCCACTTTGACTTCGTCATTTTTTAAACCAAAAAAGCCTCCGCTGCTTCGCAGGGTGAAATTATGCTTGTCCTGGTCACCTTCTAAGTTTGTCAGAACCTCAAGTTCCTTTTCAGGAACAAACTTGGTTATAGTTGCAGTCCCATTTTTGTCACCGGTACTCCATTGGAAAAGAGTGCCCTCCACGATCGGACCGACATGTGTTACGCTGTACATGTATGGGAACCACTTTGGCCATTGGCTGACATCAATGAGTACATGCCAGGCATTTTGTACTGGTGCATCGATTTCAACTTCCCTTTCAAATTTTGCCATATTTACTCCTTCATTTTTTATTTATTCGTCCAGGCTTACAGGTAAATTTAATTTGTATTTCATAGCTAATTATACAAGTTTTATTGTAATTTTCGATTTTTTGTCAAAGATTTATGGTTCCTGTTGAGGGAAATTCATAAACCTGGAGACGTCGATCATTGAATTGCTGTCACTGGTCATCACTTGGGGCAGGACTCCGTTCCACCTGGTCAGGAAGAGATATTGCAGATACTTATCTGTAAGTGCACCAGTTTGGTTAAGTTTCTTTTGAGCATCTGCCTGACCCTGAGCCTGGGCGATCACGGTCTGGGCGTCAATTTCTGCCTGGGCCAGTTTCTGTTTGGAGGTTTCAACTTGCTGCTGCGCTACTTGTTTGGCTTCAATAGCGTTCTGATATTCTGAGGAAAAATCAAAATTTACAATGTTGAAGTTCTCAACCACGATAAAATATGGTTCCAGTTGCTTTGCCAACTCTTCTTCAGATTGCTTACGAACTTCGTCTCGCTTGGTGATAAGTTCTTCAGCCGAAAACCGGGCTGTCACAGCTTTGAAGGTGTTTTGAATTGCTGGTGCGACGATAATATCAGCATAATTTACACCTATGTTTTGATAAACCTCTTTTGCATGACTGCCGTCAAGGTGATAGTTAACCGCGATCAGGGATGTTACCACCTGTAAATTTTCAGACATGGCGGTCGCCGAGACTTCATCTTTGTGTGTCCGGATGCTGAGATGCACTGCTTTTTCAACAAAGGGGATTTTGACGTTGATGCCTGAATAGGCAACCCGGTTAACTGCTCCAAAGCGGGTTACCACCCCAATACTACCAGCGGGGACTTCATAAAAAATGGATGTGATCAGGACCATCAAAGCCATAACTATGATTATCCCGAGAAAAATTTTCTTGCCGCCCTTGAATCCTGTAAAACGTGAAGATCCTGTTGTATTGGTTGT
>CAZMZQ010000113.1:0-3060 GCA_964570745.1 uncultured Anaerolineaceae bacterium | reverse complement strand
CCTGATACTCACAGAAGGTTACAATCTCTCAATGCAAACTATTACTTCACCTGATAATACCCGAATAGCTTACGAAACCACTGGTAGTGGACCTTTGCTCATCATCATAACTGGGGCTCTTAACACACACAACTTTGGTGTCCCTGGTGAAATGGTGCCGTTTCTACAAGACCATTTCACCGTGTTGACCTATGATCGCCGCGGTCGCGGACAAAGTGGCGATACACCGCCTTTTACAATTCAAAAAGAGTTGGAAGACATTCGGGAGCTCATTGACCATAACGGGGGCAAAGCCTTTCTCTATGGGCATTCGGCAGGAGCAGCACTGGCGCTTTTTGCTGCTAAAGAGTATCCAGACAGGATCACTGCTGTGGCAGCATACGAACCGCCGTTGTCAGGGGGCTGGTTAGAGAGGTTAGTGATTAAAGCTTATCGCAATCAACTCAAAAAACAACTCGACAGGGGAGAAAACCTGGCAGTGGTAACACGTTTTATGCGCTTTGTCGCTATGGATGATGAATTAATCGCAGAAACTCTCGAGGGCGAACACGGTCAAACAATCATTGATATGGCTGGCACAATTGCCCACGAAGCGGAAATTCAGGCCGCATCCCGAGGCTTTCTGGAAAACCAGGCCCAATATCTGACCCAACCTGTCTTGTTGCTGGCGGGCACAAGCAGTTTTAAAACCGCTCCGGGTATCATGCTTCAATTCACTAATGTTATTCCTCTGGCAGAGTCTCAACTTCTGGAAGGGCAGACCCACTCCGTTGAACCCCAGGTAATCGCACCAATTTTGACAAAATTCTTCCTGCGCTCCTAATCAAAAGCGATCAGGGACATCATCATAGCATCCAGAGCTACCAGGCTGGGGGTTAAAACTCCACCGTTCTGGTTAGTTATCATCTCCCTCATGCCGTGAATATAGGCTGGGTAATACTTTGAGAATTGTTCCAATTCCTCATTAGTTGCTTCCGTATCTGAAAGCAGGGAACTGTGGATTGGTAATACGGCTGCTATATAATATTTACCATCTTTGCTGATTCCCTGGAACGTGTAAAAAACATTGTAATTGTCGATGCCTACATAAGCTTGCGAATAAAGTGTCAGATAACGGATGGCTGTTGTATGTTCAGATTCTAGCCGTTGTTCAAGAACATGAAACATCTGGGCAGCATTAAATGGAGGTAAAAACGGAAGGTTTTCCTCTGCCTGAAGATCGAAACCGGGATTCTCAAGCAGCGTTCGCAGGATGAAAGCCATAGATCCCCCAAATTTACCGTCGTTAATCATTTCTCCGAGAGGATAAACGTAGATCATCGGGGTGTGAAAATGGTTTTCAACGGCATATCCAGAAAAACTAATCGTTCTGCGGGCAGGGAGGGCAAATTCGGGCCATCCTTCATCAGGTCCATCAGCCGGGATTGTATCTACAAATGCGCCTTGGGCCACCGCAAAGGGTAGTGTTAAAACCAATCCTTTCGAATCGATGGTCGTACTATCTTCTGTATATATAGGCGGTTCAGTTTCTTGAGGTAAAAGGGTATCAGTTGGCTGGAGTGGAGCTGACAGTGTTTTTAGGCTTTCGAGCATCGCTTCTTGTTCGCTAATGATCGCCTGTAGGGTTGCATTTTGTCCTGAAAGGTCAATGCCATCCTCCTGGGGTGTTGCTGATGGCAAAGGTTTAGTTGTCTTAACGAGGCAGGACGAAACAGCAATTGCAATTATCAACAGAATAATGGATATTTTGACAGTACCTTTCATGGGGTAAACCTCAACTTTCTGTTCTACCTTGATTGGATGTGTTTGTAAACTTTTATAATGGAAGGTTCACCTTTCATTATAAAGATTATTCAGATAATTTCAAGTCAGGTTCCGGAGGACCTCTCCCTTTAGAGACAAAACATAGGTTTGACAACATTTAAAAGAATCGTAAATGGCAGCCCTAATTCCTTTCCCAATTATTGACTTTTTGAGGACATGCTATAATTAAGTCATTGAAAAAAACTCACACTTTTCAAAATCACACCTTTCTTAACTATTAATTGTTTTGAACTTCCTGGAGGAACATGGGACAACCACGCTCTTTTAACACTTTTGTGTCAGCGATAATCGCAATCTTTTTCTGCATTATTCTGATCAGCAGTGTGGGGGCTGCAAATCTCGCTTCAATTGAAACACCTGGAATTTTTTACCAGCAGATTGAAGTAATCTCTGATTTCTTTTCCATCCAAAACCTGACTACCTTTGATGGAACCCAGCTTTCGGCGCACATAATCAACGGACCTTCACAACCCCTGCCTGAATTTCAGTCAGAACGCGAAGCCTCTTTTCTCGCAAACAGCCCGGAAGCCCTTCTTCCAGATTTCCCTTCCTACAGATGGGTATTTGGTTGTTCAGCTGTATCTGCCGCAATGATTGCTGCCTGGCATGACCGGGGAGAATTTATAAATATTTACACTGGTCCGGCGAATAGCGGCGTAATGCCGCTATCCGATACTGTCTGGTCAACCTGGTCTGACGGTAAACAAAATTACCCAGGCAATCCATTGGTAGCTTCTCGCAAGGGATTGGATGGGCATGGTGCAAGAGGCTCAATAGACGATTATTGGATTTATTCCGGCAGTGGCAGCCCTGATCCCTACCTAACCGGTGGTTGGAACGAGCACACCTGGGGCAATTCTATTGGTGATTATATGAAAACCAGTCAATCGACTTGCGGAAATATCGACGGTTCAACAACTTTTTGGTTTTACTCTAATAACCTCGAAAAACTACACTGTTCAGCTATGCCAGCATTGGGTGTCGCCGACAAGGACGGCACTTATGGAAGGATGCTGTTTTACCAAGCTCGTGGTTACCTTGTTGGAGATTGCTATAACCAAAAAATAGACAACTCAGGCGGGTTTACCCTTGCCAACTTAAAAGTCGAGATTGATGCCGGCTACCCCGTTTTACTCAACCTTGAAGGTCATTCGGTTGTAGCATACGGGTATAATGGCTCGACAATTTACATTCGGGATACCTGGGATAGCAACCCAAACAATGTTTACACCATGC
>CAZMZQ010000112.1:0-5182 GCA_964570745.1 uncultured Anaerolineaceae bacterium | reverse complement strand
TTGAAAGCAACCATGCGAGAAAATGGAAAGCTACACCCCCGAACCGGCAGTGACTATTTTATCTTCCCACGTGCTTGTTTCAAGGAGATTCCTGACTTTACAGTCGGGCGGGCTGGCTGGGATAACTGGATGATCTTCCAGGCACGCCGACAGGGCTGGGAAACCATAGACTGCAGCACAGACCTTGTTATCATCCATCAAAACCACGATTATCGCCATCTGCCGGGAGGGCAGCGTCACTATCGCCTGCCTGAAACCGGTGAAAACATCCGCCTTGCTGGCGGCAGACGAACAATTTTTGAGCTCGATGATGCCAGTTGCCGCCTGGTTAATGGAAAACTGGAAGAAATGCCCCAAACTAGCACACGCAAGCTGCGCGAATGGCAAAACCGACCCCTGCTAAAGCGCGGTTGCTATTTCTGCACACAGATGCGTTTCGTTTTACTGAATCCAAAGAAAGCCTACGCGGAATTCTGGAAGAATCGTGCCATGCAAAAAACGATGCGCGAGGCAGAAAACACTACGGAGAAACCGGTGCAGTCATGATGAAAACAGTTTATTCCAACGCAGCGAGGTTATCATGGCGCGATTAGGCACCAACCCATCAAGAGGAAAAACTCTCGATTTCATCCCTCCCAGGGTTACCGTGGCGGTGTTGGTTTATGAGCCCAATCAAACCGGCTACTTTCAGCATCGCCTTGATGTCACCAGGTTAACGCTGGCGAGCATCATCAAAAACACCCGGAGACCTTTCGAACTGCTCGTTTTTGATAACGGATCTGTTCCCGAGATGACCGATCATCTCAAGGCTCTTCAGGCTGCCGGTCAGATTGACACCCTGGTATTGTCAAAACAAAACATCGGCAAGCTCAATGCTCTCTGGCGGATCACTCAATTGGCCCAGGGTGAGATAATCGCCTATAGCGACGACGATGTTTATCATTTACCGGGTTGGCTGCCTGCCCATCTGCAAATTCTGGATACTTATCCCAATGTTGGTGCCGTAACCGGTTTTTATATCAAACAGCGGGTTGATATGAGCTCCGAAAAAACACTCAAATGGGCTAAGGAAGCTGAACAAAACGAAACCATTTCCGTTGAACGGGGTCAGTTGATCCCCCGGAAGTGGGAAGAAGAATATATGGATAATTCCGGCCGCACTGAAGAGCATTACCAGGGTGAAATCGCCGGACTGGAAGACGTGGTGCTTGATTACAACGGTTTAAAAGCCTGGGTCTCTGCCCATCACTTCCAGGTGCTCAGTCCCAAGAGGGTTTTCATCGAAGTTCTGTCTGAAATGCTTGAAAACGGCTGGAGCGACCAGCTGATGGGGCGTATGGTAGAAATGGACGATCGCATGGATCAAAAAGGGTATCTGCGCCTGACAACTTATGAGCAAACCATGCGCCTGCTTGGGAACGCTATCGATGATGAAGTGAAAGCATTGGCCGCTTCTCACGGGATTGATACCCGGTCTGCCATTTCACCCTCAGAAGAAACCAGCACGAGCGGCTTCTGGGCTAACCCCCGCGTGCGTAACCTAACCCAGGGTTTGATTAACAAACTCTATCAGAAATTGCATCAACAGGACCGATCGTGAAAGACCCTGTTTCTTGTAAAGGTGCGATAATATTCACTGATGGTCGCGCTGTTTTTTTCTCAGCCGGTTACCTGTTATTTTCAATTGCAAGAGGTTCACTATGAAATTTTTGATTGCGGGGCTTGGATCAATCGGGCGCAGGCATCTGCGCAATCTGAAAGCACTGGGGCAAAATGACCTGGTCTTGTATCGCACCCACAAAGCGACTTTGCCTGATGCTGAACTTGCTGAATATCCAACTTTCACAGAGCTGGATCTCGCGCTGGAACAGAAACCGGATGGTGTGATCATCTCCAATCCGACGGCTTTGCACCTAAGTGTTGCCCTGCCAGCCGCTAAAGCTGGCGCGGCTTTGCTGATCGAAAAGCCGGTATCCGACAGCCTGATCGGCATTCGGGAACTACAAAATGCGCTCGAGGAAACCAACAAGCCAGCCCTGGTGGGCTTTCATTTTCGATATCATCCCGTTTTGCAGGAAATCAAACAGCTGATCGATTCGGGTCGGCTTGGTAATGCCCTAAAAGCCCATGTCCACTGGGGAGAATATCTTCCCGGATGGCATCCTTGGGAAGATTATCGGCACTCGTATGCTGCCCGTACCGATCTTGGCGGGGGCGCTCTCAACACGCTCTCGCATCCCATCGACTATATTCGCTGGCTGATGGGTGAAGTCGGCTCGGTTTCGGCAGACCTGGCAAACCTGAGCAGTCTGGAGCTGGATGTTGAAGATAACGCAGAACTGACCTTCCACTTACAATCGGGCAGTCTGGCAACCATTCACCTCGACTATTACCAACGCCCTCCCTCACACACTCTCTCGATTGCATTTGAGAATGGGATAATAAACTGGGATAACAACACAGGTAATGCCTGCGTGATTGATGTGGTTCGTCAAACCGAAGAGGTTATCCAACCCCCGGCGGATTTTGAAAGAAACGATATGTTCCTGGCAGAGATGGATGCTTTCGTCAGGCTGTGCCAGGGAGAAGAACTCTCTCACTGTACACTGGCAGATGGCAAACGGGTTCAAAAAATTGTTGAGGTTTGCGTTCAGAGTTCCGGGCAGAGGAGTTGTTTGGTCCATCTGCCATCATAAACAGACCCTGATGGTAAAATCCAGTCAACAGAGGCGTATTGATCAAAATGAATGAATCTATCTTGAAAAAGTTTGACATGAGCGGCAAAACCGTCATCGTAACCGGTGCTTCAGGGCTGCTTGGAAAACAGTTTAGCCTTGCCATGGCGCAAGCTGGCGCTAATGTGTTGCTTGCTGACCTGGCAGAGGATGTCGCCCACGCAAATGCTGCCGAACTCCAATCTTTGGGGCTAAACGCTGCCAGCACCAGGGTTGACGTAACCGACCCAGAGTCTGCCGAAGCGATGGTAGAAACCGCGCTGGACGCTTATGACCGCGTGGACGTGCTAATTAATAGCGCTGCCCTTGATCCAAAATTTGACCCCGCCAATGCTGGCTCGCAAGGCGCTAACGCCTTCGAAACGTACGCTCTTGATTCCTGGCGGCAGGCACTGGATGTCAATCTGACCGGAACCTTTTTAGCGACCCAGGCGGCTGTGCAGCCCATGCTGCGGCAGGGGCAGGGGGTTGTTGTCAATATTTGCTCCACTTACGGTCTCGTCGGTCCTGACCAGCGCCTCTATGAGCGCCCTGATGGCAGCCGCTCTTTTAAACCTGTATACTATTCTGTTACCAAAGCCGGGATACTCGGTTTCACCAGGTATCTGGCAACCTATTACGCTGGCAAAAATATCCGCGTAAATGCGCTGACCCCCGGTGGGGTTTTCAACGATCACGATGAAACCTTCACAAACCAATACAGCAGCCGAACGGTTTTAGGCAGGATGGCACATATCGACGAGATGAGTGCTGCCATGCTCTTTTTGTGCAGTGATGCCAGCTCTTATATGACCGGCAGCAACCTTGTGGTTGATGGAGGTTGGACGGCATGGTGAGTAAACCTGAAGTCCTCGCACTTATACCTGCGCGTGGGGGGTCCAAGGGTATCCCTCGCAAGAATCTGCGTGATTTTGCCGGTGCTCCGCTGATTGCCTATAGCATTGTAGCTGGTTTGCACGCTGAGTTGGTCACCCGGGTTATTGTTTCAACCGATGACGAAGAGATTGCAGAAACAGCCCGAGCCTGGGGAGCAGACGTGCCCTTTTTGCGCCCCTCCGAATTCGCACAGGATGACAGTACTGACTTTCCGGTTTTCCAGCATGCACTTCAGTGGTTATGGGACAATGAAGGTTATCGCCCTGACATCGTTGTTCAATTGCGGCCCACCTCTCCAGTCAGACCAGAAGGTTTGATTGACGAGGCAATTCAGAAATTGATTAATTATCCTGATGCTGATTGTGTCCGTGGAGTTGTTCCCAGCGGTCAAAATCCTTTTAAGATGTGGCAAGTAAACGCGGAAGGCAATCTCCAACCTCTGCTGACCCTTCCTGGTGTAAGCGAGCCTTATAACGCCCCGCGGCAATCCTTGCCCCTAACTTTTTGGCAAACCGGTCATATCGATGTAATCAGAGCAGAAACCATCCTTAATAAGAGCAGCCTAACTGGTGATAAGCTGCTTCCGATATTGATAGACCCGTTATATACAGTCGATATCGACACACCAGCCGACCTGCAGCGTTACGCACAGTTGATGAGTGACTCTCACCTCAATCCGGTTGACCCCCTCAAGCAGCGCCATAGCTTTCCAAGCCAAATCAGCTGCTTGATTATGGATTTTGACGGTGTGATGACCGACGACAAGGTTTATGTCAATCAAGATGGGAGTGAAAGCGTTTGCTGCAGCCGTTCTGACGGCTTTGGCATTGGATTGCTGAAAGAAAAGACCAACATCAGAGCGTTGATCCTTTCACGTGAGGAAAACCCGGTCGTAAGTGCCCGTGCAAAAAAGCTGAAGCTTGAAGTCCATCAGTCCGTTTATTTTAAAGATCAGGCAATCCAAAAACTGATCGAAGAGAGCAACCTCAACAAAAACGAAATTATTTATATCGGTAATGACCTTAATGATCTGGTTGTCTTGCCGCATGTCGGTTTTTTTGCTTGCCCGGCAGACGCTCACCCCCAGGTGCGCAGACAAGCAGATTTGGTTCTAAGCCACCCGGGTGGCAACGGCGCGATCCGTGAATTAATTGAAATTATCCTAAAAAAATCGGAAATCAAGGAGTAAAACCTATGTCCCGTGAAGTAAAAATTGGCAGCCATTGGGTAGGGGATTCTCATCCCACTTATGTTGTTGGTGAAGTTGGTATCAACCATAACGGTGATATCGAGATAGCCAAAAGCCTGATGAACGCTGCGAAAAAGGCCGGAGTTGATGCGGTTAAGTTCCAAAAACGAACACCCGAAATCTGTGTGCCTCTCGAACAACAATCCCAGATGCGTGAGACCCCCTGGGGTTATATCAGCTACCTGGAATATCGCTATAAAACTGAGTTTGATCGCGAAGCCTACCAGGAGATAGACCGTCACGCCAAGGAGCTGGGAATTGACTGGTTTGCGTCTTCGTGGGATATCCCTTCCCTTGAATTTATTCAGCAGTTCGACCCACC
>CAZMZQ010000111.1:0-5259 GCA_964570745.1 uncultured Anaerolineaceae bacterium | reverse complement strand
TATCTTGCAGAAAGGCTCCGGCAAGACGGTGCAAACGGGTTCTGACTGCCTTGGTAGTTGTTTTCAGGTCTTTGTGATTGCCCAGCTCCTGGATTGCGGTTCTTTCGATCAGACTTCTGCTAAGTTGTGCGTATTTCCTGCTTGCCCGCACTACGTTCACAAGATCATCCAAAGTAAAATCTTGCTCAAGCATTTGCTCTCCGCAGGTCTTCGATCAGGCGGGTCATGAATCGCAAATTATGCAAGGTTGCCAGGCGAAAATAAGCCGGATCCCGCATACGGTAAAGATGATAAAGGTAACCCAGGCTATAGTTCTGGCAGGCAGGACAATCACAATCTTCTTCAATCGGGTTTGGATCACGAAAGTAAACTTCAGTATTGATATACTTGAACTTTAGCCAGCCTGGTTGTGTATCGGGGGTGATTTTGTCAATTTCACGGGTATACAATCGGGCATGTCGGGCGTCGCGAGTAGGCAGAGCGCAATCAAACATTTCATAGCCGATCTTATAAGCAGTGACAATGCTTTCAGGATGACCGATTCCGAGTGCATGTATGGGAAAATCTGAAGGAACAAGATCGCGCACCAATTCAAGAACATCAGTTATCAAATTGGAGTTATCATCCAACGGCCAGCCACCGAAACCAAAACCATCAAAGCCGATTTCGAGCAGAGCCTCCGCGCATTGTTTACGCAAGTCAGGTTCAGCTCCGCCCTGGATGACACCAAAAATAAGAGGGCGGTCTTCCGGATCTGTTTTACGTTCAGAAAGCTGTTGCAAGTATGTTTGTTTGGCACGTTTTGCCCACTCGATTGTTCGTTCGACTGATAATCGCTGCTCCTGGTAACTTGCATTAATGTGCGTACAGTCGTCAAGACAAATCAGGATGTCTGAACCATAACCAAACTGCAGCTGGATGCTCTTTTCCGGGGTGAGGTTGACTTTTCGCTGGGAGTTTTCGGGGCGAAACAAGATGCCTTTGCTCGTCAGGCTACCATATTTCGGGTTTTGACGAATGAGAGAATAAGCCTGGAAACCGCCTGAATCGGTCATGATCAGCCCCTGCCAATTCGCCATTTTGTGCAAACCACCCAGCGCCTGGATGGTTGTGGAACCTGGTTTTTGCATCAGGTGGAATGCGTTCATCATCAAAGCAGGCAGTTGAACCTGGCGCAAATCTTCGCTAATCAAACTGCGGACATAACCATAAGTGGCATCCGGCATATAGACCGGCAGGTCAACTTTTTTATCACGTACCTGAAGGGAACGGAGAGGAATCACCGATACCCCCGGGATTTCTTTTCAATGATCAATATAAATTCAGCCTTGCGGTTTTGTGTTTTTTGTTGAACTTCCTGCACAGTTCCGAGGTAGACCTTTTCTCCGGGCAGCGTCAGATCAGTAGCAAGTAATATGGTTCTGTTCTTGCCGAATGCGTTTGCAACTTCATCAAGTAGTTTCCCCATCCGATAGGGAGTGTCCATCAAAATTATGGCTTGTGACGAGTTTGCATGTTGACGTAACAATTCTTTTCTTTGTTCGGTTTTCGGAGGCAGAAAGCCGAGAAAATAAAATTGGTTTAAGTCAAATGGACAAACAGAGATCGCAGCAGCCAGGGATGAAGCGCCTGGAATCGGAACAACATCAATTTCTGCAGGATACAGGATTTGAAGAAGTTTGCTGCCTGGATCTGAAAAGACCGGCGTTCCGCAATCAGAAATCAAAGCCATGTTCTGTCCGTTGAGCAGGTTGAGCAGAATATCGTTAACTTGCTGATCTTCGTTGTGTTCGTTGAGTTCGATCAGTGGTTTGGTAATACCCAGTTGTTTGAGCAGGCGTGATGCAACTTTGCGCTCTTCACAAAGAATCGCGTCTGCCTGGCTGAGAACTTGAATGGCACGCGTGGTAATATCGTCGGGATGACCGATCGGAGTCGCTACAATATAAAGTTTACCTGGTTGTGTAGTCATGCTTGTTTGGATTATAAACGACAAGTAAACTCAAAGACAGTATGCACAAATGAAATATTCAACTTTCTGGTTTGTGGCATAATTAGCTGAAATTCTTGGAGCAATATGAAAAAATTAAGCAAACTTACAAAAGTCTCATTGATGCTTGCCATCTTTTTTGGCATTGATAAATTATTGGGCTATCTCAGGCTAAGGTTGACCTTGGGTCAATTCGAACTATCCGCTGAATATGACGTTTTTAATGCAGCAAACAACCTGCCAGACATGCTCTTTATGCTTATTTCCGGTGGGGCACTCGCGATCGCATTCATTCCTGTGCTCACTGAGGTCTTGTCCAAAAAAGGCAGGGAACAAGCCTGGAACCTTTTTTCTAATATTCTCAATATTGCATTTCTCCTCACTGGTATTCTGGCAATTCTTGTCGCGATATTTGCCCGACCATTGATCACAAATAGATTGGGTATCGCTCCTGGATTCACTCCCGAACAAATTGATTTGACTGTACGATTGCTGCGATTAAACCTTGTTTCGACATTGATATTCTCGATTAGCGGGTTGGTGATGGCTGGTTTGCAAGCCAACCAACATTTCCTACTACCCGCCCTTGCCCCGATTTTTTATAATCTTGGTCAGATATTTGGCGTCGTGATACTTTCTCCCGCTGATGGATATAGCATTGGGGGAATAACACTGCCGGCATTCAATCTGGGTGTGGATGGGCTGGTTTATGGGGTGATTATTGGAGCACTGCTTCATTTGTTGATCCAAGCGCCTGGGTTAATAAAATATCGTTTCAAGTGGAGACCCAAGGTCGACCTCAAGGATGCGGATGCGCGAAAAGTGTTTCGGATGATGGCACCTCGTTTGGTGAGTATGTTTTGTATCCAGATGATCTTTTTGGCACAGGATAATTTCGCCTCCAGGTTAGACGAAGGCTCGGTTTCTGCTTTGACTACCGGATGGTGGATCATGCAGGTACCACAGACCTTGCTGGGAACATCAATTGCGACAGCGGTTTTGCCAACATTATCTGAGCTGTTTACAAACGAGCGCTTTAGCGCTCTTAAAGAAAAAATCGAGAAAGGACTCCAGGTGATGCTCGGTCTCACGATACCTGTCGCAATTATCGCAGGAGTTGTGCTAACACCAGCGATTAGCACCTTATTGCCAATGGATGCCTTGGCTATAGCCAGGGTGGTAGAGGTCTCGCGGATTTTCCTGCTCGGTATCGTCGGGCATTCGATCGTGGAACTGATTGTACGAAGTTTCTATGCCCTTCAACAACCAAAATATCCTTTAATTGGTGCAGTTCTCACCTTGATTCTGTTCATATTGTTTGGAATCACGCTCACACCAAGCCTGCAAGCAAGCGGCATTGCGCTTTCAAATACCCTTGCATATACAATCCAGGCTGTGGTATTACTCTTTTTGCTGAATTCCAAATTGACTGCGAAGCTGAAATTAACTCCCTCATTTTTACGTGCGCTCTTGGCGGCACTGGTAGGTGGTGGTTTGGCATTTGGAATTGTTAATTATGTTCCAAGATTTGCCGGCACGTTGATCGGAGCGATGTTGGCGGGAGTTGTAGGTTTATTGGCAGGTGCAATCATTGTTAGAAAAGAGCTGGTCGAATTAAAGCAGCTTTAGGAAATATTTTTATGATAGAAAACGAGAATAATTTACATGATGATGCTTTTGAGCAGGAAATGCATTCAGAAGTGATGCGAACAGATCCTGAAGAAAGTCTTGATGTGGTTTCGCATAATGGTGATGATGTTTTATCAGCAGGCAATATACCTGATGATATGGCTAAAGAAACAAAAACGAAAAGACTAACCAACCGACGCTGGATAGGAGGTTTCATTTTGATCAGTCTGTTGATTGTTGGTCTAGCAATCTTCCTGGGTTATCAAAATGGTGTCAAGAGAAGACTGGATCATGAACGAACACTGCTAATGGACCAAATTTCTCTGCAGCTTGATTTAGCATATAAAGATATTGCTGAAGAAAACTATGAAAATGCAAAAATTAGGCTGGAATATATCATTGGAAAATATCCCAGTTTTCCTGGCACGTCGGATATGTTGGTAGAAGTGATGATGCATCTGGAAGTTCCTACACCAGTCCCAACAGTACCGGTGGTTATGGAAACGGACGAGCCAGAAATAACACCAACACCAGATGTTAGAGCATCTGAAGAAACATTTTCACAGATTCAGCAAAGTATCGCCAGCGAGCAATGGAACCAGGCAGTCGAAAACATCGAAGCTCTCAGAGAAAGCAACTATGATTACAAATCTGTAGAGGTTGATGGATATTACTTTATTGCCATGCGGAATCGGGGAATCCAACGCATCTGGGCTGGTGAACTTGAACAAGGTATGTATGATTTATCTGTCGCCGGTCAATTAGGCGCAATCGACAGTGTCGCTGCCGGGGCGGTAAGCTGGGCTTCTTTGTACATGACCGGGGCAAGCTACTGGGATGTAAACTGGGCTGGTGCGGTCGATATTTTCAGCCAACTATACACACAAATGCCTTATTTCTCTGATTCAACTGGAATGACCACATCAGAACGTTATCGGATTGCGCTTTATAGGTTGGGGGATCAATTTGCGGCGACGGGCGATTATTGTTCTGCAAGCAGTTATTATCAGCAGAGCCTTGCAATTGGAATAAACCTGGATATCCAGACCACAGCGACCTGGTTGGCAGAAACTTGCGCAAATCCACCAGGACAAGAAACTCCAGAACCTACGCTTGATCCAAATGTAACTCCGGGACCTGGAGGAACAGAAGTCCCGCCTACTGTTCCGACCCCATAACTTAGTTTTGTTAATAAATGTTTGTGGGCAGCTTATAAATAGAATAGACTGATCCGGTTGTTCAACCGGATCAGATTTTTTAATCAAATGTTTTTGAAATAACCGATCCAAAGAGATCGTATGGCCCAGCACTCTCAATTTTGACAGGGATCATTTCTGCAGCCGGATTGCTTCCCCTGGCAACTACCAGGCCATCTATTTCAGGTGCATCACGATAGCTGCGCCCGACAATAATCCCTTGTGTTTCATCCTGACCCTCTACCAACACGTCCAGAGTTTGACCAATGAGAGCCTGATTTTTTTCATTGGCAATGTGGCTCTGCAACTCCATAAGGCGTTCCCGTCTCTCGTCTTTGACTTTCTGTGGAACCAGGTCGGGAAGGTTGAAAGATTCGGTGTTCTCTTCAGGTGAATAAGTGAAGACCCCCAGGTGGTCAAACCTGGTTTCCTCGACAAAATTAA
>CAZMZQ010000110.1:3041-5300 GCA_964570745.1 uncultured Anaerolineaceae bacterium | reverse complement strand
TCATCAATCAAACGCAGCCATACCATCGGGCTGATCTGGCGCTGGGCGCTGGCAGTGGTTCTGATCACTTTCAGCATCTTCCCCGTGCTTTGGATCGTTTCAGCCTCGATTAATCCGGTCAACGACCTGGCAAATCAGAAGCTGATCCCCAATAACTGGAGTTTTGAAAACTTCAGGCAGCTGGTCACCAACCCGATTTTCCCCTTCTTCACCTGGCTGAAAAACTCACTGATTGTATCCACCGCCTCAACCCTGCTCACGCTTTCGCTTACCACGCTGGCAGCCTTTGCCTTCTCACGCTTCCGTTTCAGGGGCAGACAGGGCTTGCTTAAATCGATCCTGCTCGTTCAGAGCTTCCCGAACTTGCTCGCAATCGTTGCGCTGTTCACCATTGTCAAGCAGGTTGGAGATATCATCCCCTGGATGGGTCTCAACACCCATGCAGGTCTGGTTTTGGTCTATTCAGGCGGAGCTATGGGAATGAACATCTGGCTGATGAAAGGCTATATGGATACCATCCCACGTGATATTGACGAATCGGCTCATGTCGACGGTGCTACTGACTGGCAGGTTTTCTGGAAGTTGATTCTGCCGTTATTACGTCCGATTTTGGTAGTTATCGGCATATTGAGCTTTATCGGCACCTACGGCGAGTTTATTATCGCCCGCACGCTGCTGACCCAGCGCGAGATGCAGACGGTTATGGTTGGTTTGCAGATCTTCACTGCCGGGCAATATACCAAAAACTGGGGTGTCTTTGCCGCTGGCGCTCTCATCGCCGCCCTGCCCATCATGATCATCTACCTGATCCTGCAAGACCAGATTGTGGGTGGTCTTACCCAGGGCTCGGTCAAAGGCTAAACAATTATGGCAGTGGAACGGGCAAAACTCCTTCCGCTTTCCAGATCAACAAATAATACGGGCGGGTTCAGACCCGCCCGTATCTTTATTTCTTGTCAGATAGCTCTTCCCAGTCCTTCTTAACCCTTTTCCCCAATAAAATCAGGTAAAGGATATAAACCGCCAATAGCCCAAAAATCACTGCGTAACCAGCAATGAAATAACTCATCGTATCAGCCATTTTCCACCTCCCCAAATTCTTCCGCGCTTTGTTCGGCTTTCAGCCGGTCAATCACAGCGGTTGCCTCTGCCAGGCGCGTGCGCTGCCAGACCAGAACCACGAACAACAACGTAAAGGCAACCAGACCTGCCGCCATCGTCTGGTACATCCGGGAGGTCATTGCCATCTCGCTGCTGCCGCCCCCAATGATGATCGGGTGGATCGTCCTCAATAGCCGGGCAGAAAAGAACGTGATCGGCACGCTGACAAAACCGACCAGCGCATAAATCGCGCCAAAGCGTGCCTTTTTATAGGGCTCGTCAATCCCTCGCCTCAGCAATATATAAGCAATATATGTGAACGCCATAATGGTCATCGTCGTCAGGCGCGGGTCCCAGGTCCACCAGGTGTTCCAGATCGGGCGTGCCCAGATCATGCCAGTAAAATTGGCTATCGCCGTGAAAAGTAACCCGATTTCAACCGACGAAGCCGCGATATGGTCATAGAGCAGGTTTTTTTTGCTCAAAAAGAGGATCCCTGATATCGCTGCGACCAAAAAAGCGAGCATGCCCAGCCAGGCAGCGCTCACATGGAAATAAAAAACCTTTTGCACCATGCCCATATTCAGCTCGACCGGTGCGTAAAAGATCACCATCAAAAATGCCAGCAATACCAGCAAAATCGACAAATAAGTAAGCGTTTTAAGTGGTTTATTCTCTAATAACATAGTCAAACACCAATAGTGAAATTGTAGTCATAATAATACCGTAGACAATCAGGATACTTATCCAAACCTGATATGTCGAAAAGTCTGCCCCTGAGATCACGCCCTGCCCTGCTTTGACCACCGCCATATTGACCGGCATCAAAACCGGAAAGAGCAACACCGGCAGCAGCAGGTCTCGCATACGCGTCTGAACCGTCATGCCCGAGATCAACGTCCCGGCTGCGCTGAACCCCCAGGCACCCAAAACCAACACCATCAGAAACAGCGGGACTAACAAATTCTGGTTATACAACACGCTATAAACTGGCAGGGTGATAAAAATCAGGATCAGCATGATCAAAAAATTGCTAATCTGCTTTGCCAGCCAGATAACTGCCACATCGGGCACCGCCATAACCAGCGCGTCAAAACTGCCCTGTTCCTGTTCAGCCAGAAACGAACGGTTCAACCCCAGAGTACCCGAAAACATGAT
>CAZMZQ010000110.1:0-2941 GCA_964570745.1 uncultured Anaerolineaceae bacterium | reverse complement strand
CGCAGGTTTTCGACCCCGGTCAGATTTTGGTACAAAAAAGTTTTATGGAAAACCAGCCCCACCTGTCGGCGCCATTCTGGTGAATGGAGCGTAATCTCCTTACCATCGAGGTAAAACTGCCCCTCATCAGCCCCGAGTAGTCCACTGACTACGCGCAAGAGGGTTGTCTTGCCGGCTCCGTTGCTGCCCAACAAGCACACCAGCTGTCCGCTTTTAATCGAAAAACCGACCTTTTTCAGCACCACCAAAGGTCCGAAACCACGGCTGAGCCCCTTTACTTCAAATAGCATCACGCTCCCGCTCTTCAGTTTCGTCAAGGTCCTCATCTGACCTGCGCAGGGCTTGCTCGCGCACAACCGGCGAGCTGAGGCTAAAAGCTGCCCCCAGGCACAAGAACATCGCCCCCAGCCACATAAAGTTGACCAACGGGTTGACCGTCGCCTGGATGACGACATATCCCATAGTCAGATCATAACCAAGCATCAGCGTATAAAAATCGCCAGCCAGGTTGCTGCGTTTGCCGGGAATGCTGACATACTGCCCGCGGTTTTCATAGATATCCTGCCCCGGCTCCAGCTGTCCAATAATTTTATCGTCCCGCCAGAGATTGATCTGAGCTCTCACGCTCAGATATTCAGGGTTGTCATAGCGCTCCTGCAGCTCCACAAATTCGACCAGGTAATTGTCAAGCGGCATCTTGTCCCCCGGAATCATCGTTCCCTGGATGTTCTGTGAGAGCCCTTCCACACCGACAATCCCCAGGACGATCAGCAAAATGCCGGCATGCACAAAGTAAGCGCCGTAGCGCGAACGCATTTGCCAAAATCTCTTCAGTGGCTGCCCGGTCCCACGCAGTTCACATACGGTTTGCGTGACCAAAACAGCCAGCCCGAGCAGGACGATAAAAATCGACAGCAGTGCCACCCACGACTTGCTTACCCAGATATACGCAGCGATTGTACCCACCACGGCAATAATGGTTGGGGTCAGTGCCTTTTTGCCCAGCTTTTTCAAGCTGCTCAAAGACCAACCCACCAGCGGGCAGACCGCCATCAGAAACACCAGCAATACAAAAAGCGGTGTGACCGCACGGTCATAATATCCGCGGTCGAGCGTGATCTCCATACCGCCAAACGCTGGCGAAGCCAGCGGGTAGAGCAGCCCCCACAAACAGACCAGCGCAATCGCGCCGAGCAAAACCAGGGTATAAAGGAACAACGCATCACGACTGAAAGAAGACTTAAATTCCCAGCCAGAATCGAGTTTTTTCCAGCGCCAGATGATCAAACCCACTGAAATAGCGCAAAAAACAATCAAAAAGATCATCAGAGGTCGCGAAATCGCACTTTCACCAAAAGCATGCACCGAGCTGAGCAGACCAGCCCGGGTCATCAGGATGCTGAAAACTATCAATAAATAGCTGAGCAGGATCAACACCAGGTTGATGCGCTTGAAGATTGCACGCTTTTGCTGCAAAAACATGCTGTGCAGCAACCCCGTGCTGATCAGCCAGGGTAACAACGAAGAAGTTTCGACCGGGTCCCAGGCCCAATAGCCGCCCCAACCCAAAACATCATAAGACCACCAGCTGCCCAAAGCGATGCCGGCTGTCAAAAAAATCCAGGCGATCAGCAGCCAGGGACGCAGCCGGGCAATCAGATCCTCACCATCTCCTTTGATAACCAGGTGACCGAGTGCTTCGGCAAACGGCAGCATAAATGCGCCAAAGCCGATGTAAAGTATTGGTGGATGAATGATCATTCCCCAATGCCGCAGCAGCGGGTTCAGACCAAAACCGATCAGACCAGCATAGACCTGCGCACTAACTGCCGGGCTAAACAGGCTTTCGGTCAGGCTTGCGTCTGCCAGCTGCCACACCTGGCGAAACGGATTTTCAACAAACAAGGAAATCCCGCTGAAGAAAATCAGGTTCAGCAGTGTAAAAAGATAGCTCCAGTTGTCCTGCAGGATATGCCGGCGGTTAAGCGCAACCACCATGCAAAGGTTAATGACCCAGCTCCAGAAAAACAACGAACCAGCCTGCCCGCCCCAAAGTGCGGTCACTTTCAGGTAGGTTGGCATGGCAGGGTTAATCACGCCGACGACATAGGCATTGCTGTAATCCTGCTTCACCAGCAAATAAAGCAGAATCAATATGCTCAAAGTGTGAAGGCCAAATACAAGGTTGGTCAACCGTCGGACAACGTCCGATATTTCAGTTTGTTTTCGCAAAAGCTGCCGGATGGTGAGCCCAAGGGACACCAGCATCAGCAGCGCAGCCACGGCAAAAGTTCCAAGACCAGCGTAAAACATAATCAGTCTCCTGCCTGCTCTGGCAAAGCGGATTCGTAGCGCGACGGGCATTTCATCAGCAGTTCGCTCGCCTGAAAAACCCCGTTTTCATCCAGCGTACCGGTCACAATTGCCTGGGCTTCGTCTTTCAGCAAATCGGGTCTCACCCCGGTGTAATGTATTGTCATTCGGGCAGCGTCAGGGTCGGCAACAGCCTCCGCAAGCACCTTTGCCATGCCCCCCATTTGTTCGATCAGCCGGTGATCCCCCGGAATCTGGGCAACAGTGAAGCTCAGGTCGAGTGTTTCAGGGTTGTATTGGATCGTTTCTCCAATGACCGCCCCGGACATGCGCAGTTTTTGCCCCTGCAGTTCACTTTGCTGCTCTTGCAGCTCCTGGACGGTCATAAAATATTGGGTATTCGAGCGCGTCGCAGAGATAAGTAAATAAACCAGGGCGAGTGCAATCACGACCCCACCCAGGATAAGTTTGATGTTGGTTTTTTTCTTCATATATGGAGCCTTTAACTAATTTAAGATTCATTTTAACGTAAAGGTGCATAATTCACGAATTGAAGATTCTACCATTATTCCGATTGGAAGATTTTGGTACGCCCGGGTTCAGTCTGTCGGGCGGATTCAATCTGTAG
>CAZMZQ010000109.1:0-5369 GCA_964570745.1 uncultured Anaerolineaceae bacterium | reverse complement strand
ACATGAGCTTCGTAATTTCAACCACTCCGTCAAACCCTCCCATAGCCCTCGTGTATATTTAACGCGAGCCACATTGTTTATAGTTGATTTTTGCCGATTTATCAGAGCCAAAACATTGGTTTATTTTTATAATTAGAATTGCTGTTGTTTAGATTCGATGTTTTAAGGAGTTTACAATGACCAAAACCTTAATGTTATTGCGTCACGCAAAGTCGAGTTGGAAAGACAATACCCTTAGAGACTTTGATCGTCCTTTGAAGAAAAAGGGAAAGCAGACCGCAAAATTGGTTGGCAAGCTCATAGCCCGCAGCGGGTATCAACCGGATATCGTGCTTAGCTCCCCAGCCAAACGCGCAAAGGAAACTGCGAAAATAGTAAAAAAGCATTCCGATCACAATGGACCTATTCACTATGTAGATGCCTTTTACATGGGTGAACCGGGTGATTACATCCAGGCTTTGCGAGGCCTGCCTGACGATGTCGGTGATGTAATGTTAGTCGGGCACAACCCTGGCTTGGAAGATCTGTTAAGTCTCATAGATGGAAAATTCAATCCTCTATCAACCTGTGCGCTGGCTATCCTGGAACTGGAATTATCCCGCTGGAGTGATTTCAACGCTTCTACGGTGAGTACACTCATACAATTTATTGACCCTGAAAAAGTCGACCTTCAAGAACTTGAGGGAAAAATGGCAAAAGCCATGAAAGATAAAGACAAGGCTGACAAGAAGAACTAAGCAAGAAAAGAAAGAAAGGGAAGATCCTCGCTCAGGACGACTCTGTCCACTCTACCGATTTCCATATCTCAAGGCACTCGCGCAAATCATCGGCATTGTCAATGTAAAAAGATGTCTGCAGACAGCCATATGGCGCAGTTGTAAAGGCATGCAATGCCAGCCGTGTTCGTCCGGGGATCACTTCTTCTGGTTTGAGATATCCAAACCGCCTGATATCCCCTTCATCTTCTGCGATCATTTCCAGTTTTTCTGCCTCTGCCTTCGCCTGGAGGTTTGCCAGAAGGGTCTGGCGATGTTTCTCCCCGGAATAGGCAAAAATTGTGATCAACAGCGTGATCCCTACCCGCCAATAAATGACATGATCACCTTCTTTGCGGTGTTGATACCCCTCCGGTATATCCAGAGACCATTCCTGTGACAGAAGTGTATGCATTTTTATATTATACCGTTAGTTTTCCATGCAATTTAGAGGGGAATTATAGTACTGCTTAACGCTATGCCTCTTTTTTGTTGGATGCACTTCTGCTGATGTAAGTTTCATTGGACGCGATCCTATACAAAACAAGATGAGCGGGTATATAATTATCATAATATATACACAAAATATTCAGGTTCGGTTCGGGATATAATGCCCAATAGCCGGACCTTATTATTTAGAGAAACAAGAGGAAACAATGGCGGGAAAACGCACTCTCAAACGCCAATTAAATTTACCGCAAGTGATCATGCTTGGAACTGCCGGCACGCTCGGCTCCGGGGTCTTTCTGCTTTCCGGTCACGCTGCTGCCATAGCCGGACCAGCCGCTATTTGGGCAGTCCTCATCGCTGGTATTCTCAGCTTTAGTATCGCACTAAACTACTGCGAGCTGGCTACAACCTATCCCGAGACAGGCGGCGCGATGACCTACGTTCGTGAAGCCTGGGGCAGAGGGCTGATCGCATTTTTAGTCGGGTCGATGGACTGCATTTCAAGCACCTTTTATACCGCCCTCTCAGCAGTAGGCTTTGCATATTCTGTTTCGGTCTTCTTCCCTGGTTTAGCCTCGAGCACCGTTGGAATCGGGGCGGTCGCGATCGCAGCAATTGTTCTGTTTGTCATCCTCAACATTTTGGGGGTCACCAAGGTCGGGAACCTCCAGGTGATCATGGGTGGTATCCTCTTGCTATCTTTCGCAATTTACATCATCGGCGGTTTCACTATGCCCAATGGTTTTAGCACAGCTACTTTGCTGCCAGACGGACGCTGGTTTCAGTCCGATAAACTTAGTGTCAATATTGGTATCATATTAAAAACAGTTGCCTTGATTTATGCCATGTACGTTGGTTTTGAGGTCATTGCTGACGATGCTGAAGAGGTCAAAAACCCCACAAAAAACATACCCCTGGCAATTATGATCAGCCTTTTCATTATTGTGGTGGTTTATACGCTTGTGATCAGCGTAGCGATGGGAATATCCAATCAGATCGCAGGATCAGAAACAGCGATATCAGATACGATCCGTAAGTTCCTTGGCACCCCAGGTGCCACCATGATCGGAATTGCAGGAATGATCGGATCACTCACCTCAATCAACTCTTCGATGCTTTCAGCAACCCGTGAAAGCTTTACCCTTAGCCGTGACGGCGCCTGGCCTGGCTTTCTTTCCCGACTAAACAAGTCCAGGGTTCCTTACCTTGCCATTCTCTTTATCGGGGCGGTTTCCATCCTGGTAACCGGAATCGGTGCGGTGGATTTCCTCAGCTATATCACTTCCGGCGGCTACCTTTTTGTGCTACTTTTATCCAACCTTTCCATGATCACCCTTCGGAAAAAGTATCCTTACATTCATCGTCCGTTCAAAGTACCCGCCTTCCCGCTAACTCCGATTATCGCATCTCTTGTGTGCCTGATCGTTTTACGCTATTCTGAAGTGCGCGCACTGATATTCATGGCAGGCATTCTGGCAGTTTTCGCGCTGTATTATTTCGGTCGGCTGGGTCTCACCTCCTGGCAAGAAGAACATAAACGCAGTCTGGATCCTGGTCGTTATCGTATTATTGTGCCAGTCCAACAGGATAGCGGCATGGAAAACCTGATCCGTATTGGAGCCAGGATTGCCAACGCTCAAAGTGATGTAAGCTTGTGTTTACTACAGGTGATCGAACCTCAGGTCGCGGAAAACCAAAATGCTAAAGAAAGCCTTGAGCGCTCACGGCAATATGCCCTGGAGAAATTTATCATGCATGCAGTCGAACGCAACGTCCCTATGTATGCCAAAACCGTTGCAGATGCCACTCCCACCGAAGGGATCATTAACGAACTGCACGCTGATAGTAATGTGCGCCTGTTGCTGTTCAAATGGCCGGTGGGTGAAAACAAGCAAAAAGAATTCAATGCAATGATAGAACCGATCATCCGGTCCGGGCTTTCCAATATCGGGCTCCTGTTTGACCGGGGAATCGACCGGTTGGAAAACATTCTTGTGCCGATCGGCGGCGGTTATCATTCCAAGTTTGCCATCCAGATCGCAGCCAGCCTGGCAAAAGCAGACAATGGAACAATCGATGTCATTCGCGTGGTTGACGAAGACCTTGATGATGAACAATATGAAGACCAGATGGCGTATTTACAAGAAATCGTTATGATGAAGCTGGAGACTATTCCAGGAAATATGAATCTGCACATTATTCGTGGGAACGATCCTGCCAAAGCCATCATCGAGGAAACCCATCAAAGGGAATATGACATGGTGGTTATCGGTTCCTACGAAGGTGATACCCACGGAGAATTTCTCTTTGGAGAAATGGTGGAAAGGGTACGCAGAGGCACATCGGCTTCTGTGCTGGTTGTGCGTCAGCATGAAAGCGCAGCAGCGTCATGGCTCCGTCGGCAAATACGTTCCTCTAATCCAAGGACGTAGTTGTTTTTCATTATCTGCCCCTGTTGGGTGAGGAAGTCTACAGAATAAGATTTTTTTGTTTTTTCGACTCCGATGTAGAATGGATAAAGAAAGAGGATATTATGAAATCTCGATTTAAATTACTATTGATACTATCTATATTGGCAGTGATCACCACGGCTTGTTTCCCAAGCCTGGTACGGCGATCAACCCCCAAACCCGATTCACAAATACCTGTTATCGAAGCCTTTGAACTCGCGCCTTTCACAAAAATCGATATCGAAGCTGCTGGACCCATTATATTAATTCAGGGCAATACCCACGCTATTCAAATTGAAGGCCTGCAAAATGTAGTTAAGGATATTACTTACGAAGTCCGTGATGGCGTCCTGGTAATTAAACATTCCAACACCATCTGGGATTGGATCACTGAGCGTGATTTCCCCACCATAACCATAACTTTCAAAAACCTGACTCATTTCAATCAGCAAGGCGGCTCAGAATTGGTTGCAAACAACCTTCAATCCGAATCTCTTTCAATGGTGATGCGCGGAGGAGCCTCGATAAATATATCAGACTTGAATGTAGACACTTTTATGCTTCAGGTTGAGGGAGGCGCCCATATTAACATCAGCGGCATAGCTGCCAGTCAAACAGCCAGCTTTCAAGGTGGTTCCAATTATGATGCTGAAGAGCTCAGAAGTGATTCGGTCAGGTTAAAAATTGAAGGGGCGGTTTCAGCAACGGTTTGGGCAACCGAATTGCTAGACTTAGATCTGAACGGTGCATATGATGTTAAATATTACGGCAGCCCAAGCCTGACTCAAAGCATTAAAGGGGTTGGCAGCCTTGAAAGTATGGGAGACAAGTAATCAACCACTGCCAATCAATTTGAAAAAAGAGAGCTTAGGCTCTCTTTTTTAATCCAGTTCCCAGCTCTCCACAATTTTGTTGTACGATTCTTCAAGCGATTCGGGTAACACCCGCGTATTGCCAATTACCGTAACAAAATTAGCGTCACCAACCCAGCGCGGAATGATGTGCCAGTGAAGGTGTTCTTTAATCCCAGCACCACCAGCATCGCCCAGGTTAAGACCCACGTTAAACCCCTGCGGGCAATAAAGCCTGATCAAAACTCTGATCGATTTTTGGATCAGAATCATCATCTCAGAAAGCTGCTCTGAAGAGAGATCTTCAAGCCTGTTGTTATGCTCATATGGCACAACCATCAGATGCCCACTGGTATAGGGGTAAAGGTTGAGAATGACAAAGTTGTGCTCGCCCCGATGAACAATCAGGTTGTGAAAACTGTCAGGTCTTTCCTGCGCTCCACAAAAAACACAAGGTCCGTTTTTATCCCGACCAAAATATTCGTTACGATCGCTGTAGATATGATCCATGCATAGATTCTATCTTAAATTTCTCGTTTGGTATTCTATTGTTTTTATTTTTGACAAATTCCTCTGACCAACGCCTCAACGTGGATTATTTGACTTAAAAACCTCTTTGCATATAATATGACTATTCGGTCACATAGAGGAAAAATGCCAAAAGAAACCTTTTTTAATCTCCCCCAGGAAAAACGAGAATTGATAGAAAACACATCAGTCGAAGAGTTTGCAGTTAACAGCTTGCAATCTGCCTCGGTCAATGCGATCGTCAACAACGCCGGCATTGCCAAAGGCTCCTTTTATCAATATTTTGAAAATCTGGAAGACCTTTACAACCATATTCTTAACCTGATCAAAGATCG
>CAZMZQ010000108.1:0-5403 GCA_964570745.1 uncultured Anaerolineaceae bacterium | reverse complement strand
CAACGATTTCAGCAGCACCATGTCGTTTAGCAGCGAAATAGCCAAAGTCATAAGGCAGGTCACCGTGAGTGACGGTAGGACCTTCATCAATTGCCAAAACGCGTTTACCCTTGATTTCATCCGGGTTATCCACAAAAATAGGTGAAGCGGCTTCGATCACCGTAGCCTTCGGCTTGACTTTGGCAATGCTCTGACGAACAATATCGATATCGCTTGGTTGGGCTGTGTCGACTTTGTTGATCACAAAGACGTCAGCCATACGCATATTAACTTCAGCAGGATAGTATCTCAACTCGTGACCAGCACGGTGAGGATCAATAACAGTGATCAACAAATCAGTCTGATAGAAGGAGAAGTCGTTATTTCCACCGTCCCACAGAATCACATCAGCTTCTTTTTCAGCCTCACGCAGAATTGCTTCGTAATCCACGCCTGAGTAAATAATGACGCCGGTATCAATATGGGGTTCGTATTCTTCTCGCTCTTCAATAGTGCATTCATGGATATCGAGGTCTTCATAAGTGGCAAAGCGCTGTACTTTTTGTTTTACCAAGTCTCCGTATGGCATTGGGTGCCTGATGGCAACGACTTTGTAACCGAGGTCTTGTAATACCTGGGCAACACGTCGGCTGGTCTGGCTCTTCCCTGCCCCGGTCCTGGTTGCTGTAACGCCAATCAACGGTTTGGTTGATTTAACCTGGGTTTGTCTTGGTCCAAGCAAACGGAAGTCGGCACCATAAGCATTAACCTGGGCCGATTTGCTCATAACATATTCGTATGGTACGTCACTATAAGCGAAAACAACCTCATCTACATCGAACTTCTTGATCAGTTCTTCCAGGTCGCTTTCTGGGTAAATCCCAATTCCTTCTGGATATAGATGACCAGCGAGGGCGGAAGGATATTTACGCCCGTCGATGTTTGGGATCTGAGTGGCAGTGAAAGCTACGACTTCATATTTCTCGTTATCACGATAGACAGTATTGAAATTGTGGAAGTCACGACCTGCAGCTCCCATGATGATTGTACGTATTCGACTCATATATATCTCCTTTTTCTCATTGATTCTTCTATTTTACATCACTTGCGGGGCTTGAATGCCCAGCAAATTGAGTGTTCTTTCCAGGCAAATTCTTGCCGCCTTTACGAGCATCAGCCGTGATGTCCGAATATCACCCTCAGCTTTCAAAACCTGGCACTGGTTATAAAAATCGTTGAAGGCTTTTGCCAGTTCGTAAGCGTACGAAGCCAGAGATGAGGGTTTAAATTCACTTGCTGATTTGGTGATCTCATCCGGGAGTTTTGAAAGCAGCTCTATCAGATTGACCTCGCTGGGTTCCAGCTGGTAGCTAAACCTGGCTGCTTGTCCAACCGGGTCGCTGGCTCTGCGTATAATGCTGTTGGCTCGCACGTTGGCATATTGGATATATGGCGCAGATTGTCCGTTGAAGTCCAGTGCGCTGTCCCAGTCAAAAGTAACTATCTTTGTGTTGTCGCGTGAAATCATCGGATATTTTATTGCCCCCAGGGCAACCTTAAGTGCGACATCAGCCATCACGTCTGGGTCAAGCTCTGGGTTTTTCTCTCTCACCACATCCAGGGCACGTTGGGTCGCCTCTTTGACCAGGTCGTCCAATAAAACCACCGTCCCATCACGGGATGACATGATCACATTCCCCGGTAAATTGACAATTTCGTACGCAAGGTGATGGATGCGTTTTGCCCATTCGTAACCCATCAGCTCGAGGATCTTCCTCATCTGCTTCATGTGTAAACTCTGGCGCACATCAATGACATACACCGATTGATCCAGATCATATTCTTCGAACTTCATGATTGCCAGGGGCAATTCTTTGGTTGCGTAGAGAGATGTTCCATCAGAACGCAGAATCACTGCAACACGAAATTCTTCTTTCGTGCCCAATATAGCATCCAGGTCGACAATAACCGGGTTCTCAGGACGACCGTCTGTCGCAAGACCGCTTTCTATCAGTTGATCAACCAGCACCTTGCCTGATTCTTCCACGTCGCTCTCAAAATAAATCCGGTCAAAATGTTCGCCAATCAAATCATAAACCTGTTCAAAACCTTCCATTGACCACTGCTTGGTTTGCAGCCATAGGTTGTGGATGTGATCGTCACCGGCATCCCAGCGGGCAAAATAAGCTCTGACAAGTTCCTCAAAACCTTCCTGCTCGTGAAAACGCCTGTCAGCTTCGGAATAAAGGTCAGCCATCCAGCGCATTTTGTCTTCGCCTGGCTGTTCGTTGGCATGGTACATCTCGTAATTACACATCCACTTAATCACGTGCAGTCCGATGTCACCTATGTAATTAACGCGTATAACCTTTTTTCCGCTGGCCTCAAGAATATTGCAAACTGATCCGCCCAAAATAACATTGCGCAGGTGCCCTACGTGTAGAGGTTTGTGCGTATTCGGGTTGGAATATTCCACCATCACAGTCTCACCGGTTGAGACCGCATCGCCAAATTGCTTACCCCGAGTGTTGATTTCATTTACCACGCTGGCTGCATATAGTGCGGTGTCGAAATAGAGATTCAGATAGCCTCGAACCGCTTCTGAACGGGTGAAACCTTCGGGCACACCGATAGTTTCCTTGAGCTGCTCCGCCAGGTATTGCGCATGCTGTGGAACGGGACCGGTTTTATTGGCGTCTGCTGCTGCCAGTGGAAAGAGTGGAGCCGCCATTCCCCATTCCCCGGAGAAGGGAATGCCGCGGAATACAACCTTGCCTGTTGGCAGGTTGTTTTGTTGGCAAAATTCATCAATCCTTTTTGCAATTTGGTTTTTCACATCTTCAAACATGGTTTCCTCTGTTATACCGAGAGGATTATAACATCTCAAATGGTGCAATTTTAGAGAAAAACCAGGTTTTTTGACCTTTGGGTTTTTTGAAGTCCGTTTCTTCTTCTTTTGCATAGCTCGGGATTTATAGCCATACATTGAAACTAATTCACAACGTTCGTGACAAAACTTCGATATTACAAGATCATCCTACGAGTTAACGACAAAAAGGCGAGGTCATATTGCACCTCGCCAATTATCTCGGACGATTGTTAACTAATTCTTGATCGAATTGTGATATTGCATCAAGCGGGATTTTCTGCGAGCAGCGTTGTTCTTATGAATAACGCCTTTCTGGGCAGCCTTATCGAGTGCACGAATAGCTTTCAAAACTTCGGTTTCAGCCAGTTCTGTGTTTTCGTGACGAATGGCAGCCTGGGCTTTACGGACAAAGGTACGTGCAGAACCACGATAGACGCGATTGCGAAGGCGCGCAGCGCGGTTTTGTTTGTTTCGCTTGATTTGTGACTTAATGTTTGCCAACTTCTTCCTCCAAACTATTACTTCATAATTCCAAACAATTATTTTACACTAATTCTGGCATTTGTCCAGAATTTTATCAGTCTTTTCGACCTGAATTTTGCTTGTTTTGCGTGTTTTGATTGATTTTTCTCAATCAAGACACCAAAAAAGGTAAAAGCATTTTGATTTATCTCTGAAGATGTTTTTTTATCTACAATTCTCCAATGTGTTAATGGTATCATCAATTTACTCAGGTCAGCCAGGTGCGCGCGCTTAACAGTGAGGAAAGTCCGTACACCACAGAGCAGGATGCCAGGTAACCCCTGGGAGGGCGTAAGCTTTCGGATCGGGCCACAGAGACATACCGCTCGCAAGAGTAAGGGTGAAAAGGTGGTGTAAGAGACCACCGGCGCCGCTGGTAACAGCGTCGGACAGGTAACCCCCATCCGGTGCAAGGTCAAGCAGGAGAAAGAGTCGGCTCGGCTCATTCGATCTCCGGGTAGACTGCAAGAGCTGTTTGGTGACAAGCAGCCAAGATAGATGCGCACCCATGACAGAATACGGCTTACCGGTTGACCTGAGTTCGGAACTTTTTGAGGGCTATCGAAGTTAATTAAACAGAGTTTCAAAATAATGAAAAAGTGGTTTTTCTCCGGTCTGTTCATAATCGCTCTTGTGGTCCCGGGAGTTCTTTTTGGTTGTAAGAATCAAAGCTCGAGCGATAACCTGCAAATCGAAATTCTTGAACCTATCTCCGCTCAGGTCCTGGCTTTGAACAAAGAGGTCACTGTTCGATCAAGCTTCCCTTTTGGTACAAAATGGTCACGATTGGAACTCTCTGTCAACAACCAACTGATACGCCTTGACCTGTATGAAAACCACCCTGTCAGTGCTGTTGTGGTCGAACAACCCTGGATTCCAACTGAGGAAGGGGCTGCGATGATTAAAGTTACCCTTTTTGACGAAAGAGGGAAGAATTTTGTCAGCGCTGAAGTTGCAGTGTTGGTCCAGGCGATGTCCGAAGCTAAAATAACCACTACTCCAACCGCTAGAGTAACTCCGGTCAATACAGCCACTATCACACCGACCTCGACACCGTGCACAATGTCTGCAATTTTGCTCGCTGATGTCACCATCCCGTCGGGAACAATCCTGACTCCAGGGGAATACTTCACTAAAACCTGGCGAATTCAAAACAACGGCACTTGTGCCTGGAAAGAATATAAGCTGGTTTATGTCAGGGGCAATCGAATGGGAGGCACATCACCGACCAGATTAAGAGAAATTCAGCCAGGAGAAACTTTTGATCTCTCATTGTCCCTGGTCGCACCCAGTTACCAGGGAATTCATGAAGGAGTATGGCAGATACAGTCAGAAACGAATGTCTTGATTGGGACAGAGCTGAACGTGATCGTTGGGATTCCCACCCCAACCGCTACTAAAACGAAAACTCCAACAGCCACCCAGACTGTAACATCCACGTATACCCCGACCCCCATCTATACAGCTACACAGACAAATACCGTCACACCAACACCGACAAGCACCAACACTCCGACATCAACTTTCACAAACACCCCTCCCCCTTCGGGTACTGCAACTCCTGACGATTAAACCAAATCAGGGATGCAAACTTTGCTCCCTGATTATCCGTTTTAGAATCTGCAGAATAATTATTTAACAATCAACTCGTCCAGACTACGTTTGGGGACGTGATGGACGCCGTCCTGATCGCGAAAATATTCAATTCCTTTTTTCGGGTCGAATTCATCAATCACACAGGTCTCCACCGGTTTTCCCAGTGCGATAACGAGCACAATTTCAAGATTGTGAGGCAACGCTTTTAATTGCTGCAGGCCATCCCGTTTGAAAGATTTGAGCATACAGCCGCCATAGCCCTTATCCACCGCGCCCAACAACATCGTTTGGGCTGCAATGCCTGCATCTATCTCAAATGTTGGTTTAATTTCTGTATCGCCAAGAATAATTATGTAACCGGTTGGTTTTTCTCCCTCAGGGGGTCCGCCCCAGGTTTTGAGGTAGCCGCCAAACTTGAGATTCTGGAAGATGGCTTC
>CAZMZQ010000107.1:0-5455 GCA_964570745.1 uncultured Anaerolineaceae bacterium | reverse complement strand
ACAATACAAACTCAAATTAATAGGTATTATATTGATGTTGATTCAATATTGATTATTCCAACACTAATATTATCATCCGATGAAAATGTAGAAATTTATGCTCGTAATCTCTATTTGTATTACTACACTATTTTATGTGATTTTGATAGTTCTCGGGCTTTTTGTTGCATTGGCAGCAATGATTCCGTTTTTAGTTGGCGGATTCACGATTGGCATCGATTGGCATAATAACCGTTTTCTTTCACCTATCTCAATTGGCGTTAGTATGTTTATTGTGGCCTTGATTGAGCTCATTGTTAGAAAGAAAGAACTGAAGCTGCTTCTTTTGGCTTTTATTCTTGGATTCTCAATACAGGCAAACTTCATAAATGGATTGTCCTTTATCAATGCCTGGAATGAGCAGACTGACTTTTTCGCACAACTCACTTGGCGTATTCCACAGATTCAACCTGGAACTGTCTTAATTACACCAGACGTTCCCTTCGAGCAGTATTTTTCAGGAGGATCCTTAACTGCACCGTTGAATATGATCTATGCCCCAGAATTAAATAAAAACCCAATCCCTTATCAACTCATTCTTGCTGGATCTTTGCAGATGAACACTATGCCTGACCTGATTCCAGATCAGGAGATCGACCGGACTCCAAGGGTGTTTAATTTTATTGGAAACACCACAAATATGATCACAATATACCAACCGCAGCAAGGATGCCTACAAGTGCTTTCCCCGGAAACCGACCCAGACTCTTTTCTACTACATCGATATGCTGATCTTTGGGAGAAATTGATCCCATTATCAAATTTAAATCGCATTAACACGGAAAGTGACAGCATGCTGCTTCCCTCAAAATATTTTGGTCAGGTGTCCACAGATACCTGGTGTTATTATTATCAACAGGCAGCATTAGCTGAACAGAAGAGTGCTTGGGAACAGGTAGTCGAAGAATATAGCTTGGCTGGTCAAGCTGGTTATTCACCTTTAAATTCAAGTGAATGGCTCCCTCTGATAAGAGCACAGCTCAGCCTGAACAATGTAGATAATGCGATTGAAATCAGCTCAAGAATTATGCTTGAAGACGACTTAGCACGGTTGGGTTTGTGTTCTGCCTGGAAATCTTATTACAATTCAAGCTCAACAATTAATCAAGAACAGCTGGAATTACTTACGGAGAAATGGCATTGCGATAAATAATGGAAGAGTCTGATACAAACCTATCAATTGTCATACCTGTCTATAATAGCCGGGATACCTTGCCAATTTTGGTAAAAGAAATCTGCAGAGTTCTTGATCAAATTGATGGGGAGCATGAGATTATTCTAGTCAATGATGGCAGTCAGGATAAGAGCTGGGAAACTATTGAGACTTTATCTAATGATTATCCCATAATCCGGGCGTTCAATTTAATGCGCAATTACGGGCAACACAACGCACTCCTATGCGGGATCAGATATGCAAGAAATGAAATCATTGTTACGTTAGATGACGATTTCCAACATCCACCATCGGAAATTCACAAATTGTTGGCCAAATTGAATGAAGGTTATGATGTGGTTTATGGTGTGCCAGAAACGGAGAAGCATAGTTTGTGGCGGAATATCACATCAAAACTGATCAAGTCAATTCTAAAAAAAGCGATGAGGGTTTCATCTGCTCAAACACTTTCCGCCTTTCGTGCTTTTCGAACAGAAATTCGAGATGCCTTTTCAGATTATCGTGGCACCTATGTTTCCATTGACGTCTTACTCTCATGGGGTACAAACAAGTTTACATCGGTAACCGTGAATCATAACAAACGATTATCAGGAGACTCACGATATACATTGAAGAAGTTGATGAATCATGCCTTCACTCTTATTACTGGCTTCAGCATTCTTCCTCTCCAGATATCTAGTATTATGGGCTTTTTATCCATCATTTTTGGTCTTGCTGTTTTTATTTATGTAATAGTCAGATATATTATCAGTGGTGGCACTGTGCCAGGTTTTACATTTCTTGCTTCGACCCTGGCAATTTTCTCCGGGGTCCAGTTGTTTGCTATCGGAATGATTGGCGAATACCTGGGCAGGCTGTTCACCCGCTCACTCGATTTTCCTCAGTATACAATTCGGTCTGCAACCTCAGGAGAGCCCATTGAATCAAAAACTAACGATTCTGAAATCAAAGAGACAATCAAATGACTTCTGAAATCGCCTCTCTTTCTTCAATCGATACTGATCGGTTTGGCATTGTAGTTGCCCGGACAGATCAGGTAAGTCAGGAAAACTTTCCTGAAATTATGCAGTTTTGCTATAAAAACCAGGTAAAGCTTCTGATTTCGAGGTGTTCAACTAACGATATCAAATCCGTTCATGCCATGCAAGCCAACGGTTTCCTTCTGATGGACACCTTGGTTTATCTTCATAAGGATCTGCGGGACTACTCTCCACAATACCATGATTCGGAATTGACGATAAGGACACACAGGCCAGAGGACGTTCAACAAATCGCAGAAATTGCCAGAAAATCCTTTACTGTATATAGTGGCCACTATAATGTAGATACCCGATTGGATCCAAAAGCGGCTGCTGAAGTTTATGCTTCCTGGGCTGAACGATGTTGCCTTGATCCTACTGTAGCAGATCGTGTTTTAGTCGCAGAATCTGAAAATAAGATTCTGGGTTTTCGGGCAATCAAGATTAAAACCCCTCAACAAGCAGATTTCATTCTTGCTGCCGTAGCGCATGAGGCAAGAAATAAAGGAATCTATCGCAGTTTTGTGATTGAAGGCTTACGTTGGTGCAAGGAAATAGGAATAGAAGATGTGTTGGTCTCAACTCTTCTGGTTAATATACCAATACAAAAAACTTGTGAAAAATTGGGTTTCAGAGCTCATAGTTCATTCTATACACTTCATAAATGGTTCGATTAATTCCACAAATTGGACAATCTTCTATTGAAGGATCAGATACATAATGGATATCACGAAGAATACGGAAAAACCAAAAATGACAGTATACATATTTATTGCATTAACAATTATTTTCACCGTCTGCGGACAACTCTTGGTTAAGAGTGCGTCTGGAGGATTTGGGCAGTTGCCAGGAAAATTCTCAGAAGTGTTCCCCTTCTTAATTAAAACATTTTCAAATATAAAACTAATTGCAGGACTAGGGTGCGCGGTCATTGCATCGATTATGTGGATGATTGCTCTTTCTATGTCCGACATCAGTTTTGCCTATCCTTTTATGGGTCTGGCAATTGTCCTTGTGCTGGCACTTTCACCAATAATCTTCAAAGAAGTTGTACCATGGACCCGGTGGTTAGGCGTTGTGATTGTTTGTTTAGGGTTGTGGGTGACATCAAGATAGCTTGTAATTAATCTCGGACCAACTGGAAGAACGAAAGGATTTTTCATGAAAATGATCCCATTCAATAAACCTGCATATATCGCGGAATCGGAGGAATTGGTGGTCGAGGCTATCAAATCCGGTCATCTTTCAGGAGATGGAAAATTTACCAAACGAAGTTCCTCTTTATTAGAATCCATAACAGGCGCTAAGAAAGCTCTGTTGACAACAAGCTGCACACACGCGTTGGAGATGGCTGGAATCCTTCTCGATCTTCATGCAGGTGATGAGGTGATTGTTCCTTCGTTTACCTTTGTCTCTACAGTCAATGCAATTGTATTGCGAGGAGCAAAACCGGTTTTCATTGACATCCGCCCGGATACCTTAAATCTGGATGAAAGCCAACTGGAAAAGCTGATTACCCCCAGAACAAAAGCTATATTCGTCGTTCATTATGCTGGTGTAGCTTGTGAGATGGACGTTATTTCTGAGATTGCAACTCGATATCACCTACAGGTTGTTGAAGACAATGCCCATGGTCTTTTTGGAAAATTTCATGGCAAAAATCTTGGCACGCTGAGTGCCATGGCAACCCAAAGCTTTCATGAGACCAAAAACATCAGCACCGGAGAAGGTGGTGCTTTACTGATCAATGATCCAAAATATATCGAGAGAGCAGAGATCATTCGTGAAAAAGGTACCAATCGCAGCCGTTTCTTTCGTGGAATGGTGGATAAATATACCTGGGTGGATATAGGTTCCAGTTATTTGCCATCGGAGATGATTTCCGCCATGCTGGTTGCTCAACTTGAAGCGAGGGAAAGAATCCAGACCAGGCGAAAAGCCATCTGGTCCACTTATTTTCAGGAATTGTCTGGTTGGGCTGAGGAATTTGGGATCCAGCTGCCGCATGTCCCAGACTACTGCGAGCATCCCGGACATATTTTTTATCTTTTAATGCCAAATTTGGAGGTTCGTACACGCTTCATTTCATGGATGAAGTCTCAAGGGATCCTTTGTGTATTCCATTATTTACCGCTTCATTTATCTGATATGGGGCTCAAACTGGGATCTAAACCGGGCGATTGCCCTGTTACCGAAGAGATTTCTGACAGACTTGTTCGCCTGCCACTTTTTTATGATTTGACAGATGCCGAAGTTCTCCAGGTGATAAATTCAGCAAAGTCTTTTTCTTTTTGATCAGCAAGGGATAAATCAGAAGACAACATCCCTTCAAATCACAAGTCAGTCTTCAATCGGAAAGAGCGAAAATCTATCAAAATTGATGAATCCAAAAACCTTGCAAATTTAGCATACATCAGAGTTAAAAAGGCCGCATATTCGGTATTATGACGTAAGCAACATCCCTCAAGATGGATCACCTAATAGTTATACGATTGGGTGAAACTTGGGACTGGCTCACACTATAATACAAGGATTGAAATTGAGAAAGAGAGTAATCCATGTTAAAGGTTAAAACCACTTATAACGTACAAGAATCTACCTTAGAAACCGATCGGGCTGTCCTCCAAATTGGCGGAAAAGATGGTCAGTTTTACCCATACGACCTGCTTTTAGGCGCCTTGAGCGCGTGTTTCCACGCAACCCTATCTGAAATATTCTTCAAACGAAAATTAGAGCTGCCACCCATCGAAATCATCGTCACCGGTGAAAAGCGTAAAGATGTGCCCACCACCCTGGAATGGGTGAACATGGAAATAACAGTGTTTGGAGAAGTTGACGAAGGAAAATTTTTACGTTCAATAGACCTGGCTGCAAAATACTGTTCGGTCCACGAGACCATCAGCAAAGTCGCAGAAATGACCCACGAAGTGAATTTTGCAAAATAGCCTTTTTGCAAATTTTGTTAATGGACTCTCAGATATGAGTTTTGAATGGAATGAAATAATTTGAATCAGCATCCGATTTTAACGGGATTAACTTTACAGTGATAGGTTCGAATATTTCTGAGTTAAGCTTTTATTCTCAAACTTACACAGTACCATAATTCTTAATAAAATTTGTCTCGCGATGGTGGACTTACACCCAACACCGCGAGACAATTTATGAATTTGCTTCTGTTATTCGGTCTTAATTAACCATTGTTTTTTACAGTTTCCAAACTCTT
>CAZMZQ010000106.1:0-5459 GCA_964570745.1 uncultured Anaerolineaceae bacterium | reverse complement strand
TCTGACATTGATAAAAGCTCCAAAAAATTAGATTTGGCACTATTATAGACCTAAGCCACAAATTGCGCAAACAATAATGCTAACTTAAATAGCCTTATTCGGGAAAACTACCCCCAATTGATCTACGGTTCGTGCATTATTTACATTTTACCATCAATTGGAGTTTTATTAATCTTGTACAGTATCAAGAAAAAACCAGGTTATTTGACAACAACTCCCGGTCAATCCTCTTTTAATGGGGGGTAACTTCCCCAATCCAACACTTCTCTTGTTCCAGTTTGTGGATTGGGTGGTCCGACGATACCGTCTTCTTCCAGTTTTTCGATCAACCGTGATGAGCGCGTATAACCGATGCGCAGTTTTCGTTGCAACATGGAAACTGAAGCCCGACCTTCTTTACGAATGATCTTAATAGCTTCTTCTTCAATCGGGTCGGCATTGGGATCTTTTTCCAGCTCTTTCCACAATGGTTCCTGAGTCATTGGCAGGTGACTGCGCGTAGGTAAAATGGCTTTATCCGGTCGTTCAGGTGCCCCCTCAACTGTAGCCTGACCTTGCCAGAAGTCTGTAAGTGACGAAATTTCGTTATCTGAAACGTATACCCCTTGCAACCTGACCGGCGAAGGCGCATCTGGTGCCTGGAAAAGCATATCACCTCGCCCTAACAAGCGTTCTGCACCAGGTTGGTCGAGGATTACACGGCTGTCAGTGTTGGATGCGACCGCGAAGGCGATGCGGGCAGGGAAGTTAGCCTTGATAAGCCCGGTAATAATATCGGTTGATGGGCGTTGTGTCGCGATAATCAAGTGGATGCCGGTCGCGCGGGCTAGCTGTGCCAGTCGAGTCAGTGAGCGCTCGGTTTCGTCCGGTGCAAGCATCATCAAATCTGCCAGCTCATCAATCACCACCACAATATAAGGCAGAATCTTTTCTCCTGCTTTAGTTTTGTGGTAGTTGTATTCATCGATATTCCTCGCACCATCGGCTTCGAACATTCGGTAGCGCAGATCCATTTCCCGAAGCATCCATTGCAGTGCTCCAACAACTTTTTCTGCGTCCACGATCACGTCTGCCAGCAGGTGGGGAATACCGTTATAACCAGTCAGTTCAACCCGTTTGGGATCCACAAGGAGCAGACGGAGTTGGTCGGGAGTGAGGTTGAGCAGGTAACCGGACAGGATGGCATTCACGCATACTGATTTACCCGAATTAGTCGTGCCAGCGATTAAAAGGTGCGGCATAGATGCCAGATCAGCAACAAAAGGTTTCCCTGTCACATCTTTACCAAGAGCAAACTTAAGTGAAGAAGGGTTCCCACGGAATTGAGGGCTTTCAACCACGTCCAACAATGAGACCATCGCCGTTTTCGTGTTTGGCACCTCTACACCAACGTAACCCTTTCCGGGCACGGGTGCTTGCATGCGGATGCGGGAGGCTTTTAGAGCCATAGCAAGATCATCTGCCAGGCGGGTTATGTTGTTGACCCTCACCTTAGTTTTGCCGTTGCGTGATTCGAGGTAATCTGGCTCAACACCAAACATGGTAATGGTTGGACCGCGTCTGATCTCGACAACGTTGGCTGGAGCATTGAAAGAACGCAGAGTCTCTTCAATCACCCGCGCCCGGTCTTCATCAGATTCCTCATCGATCGGGGCAGCCTTCACAGGGTCGAGTATCTGGGAGGGCACAGGCAGGTTCCACTCTGGTTCCACGGCTTCGCCTAGCTGTAGACTGGTCTTTTGTGTTGGGACTGCATTAACTTCTTGCAAACTGGGAGAGGGTTGGATGATTGTTTCAGGTTCAACAAAATCAAGTGTTTCCTGCGCTCTTTCAAAAGCTCGGTTTTCCCGTTTTACCTGGATTTCAGAACCTACTTTTCTTTTAAAGTGCTGCAGTTGTTTTGTCACCCAATTTACCAGGTCTGCCAATGATAGGTCAACCAACAAAATCAGTGAAATCAGGAGCCAGGCGATCAGCACAATTGCTGTACCGGCTTTCCCCAACATTGGGATGAGGATTCTGTAAATATTGCCACCGACCCAACCTCCTCCACTTGGAGAGCCAGCAGGGGGGAAGGACTGGTCGATCAGTTCAAACCAGACCAGGAGATTGAGAAAAAACAGAACGACACCAATCATTCGTTCAAGGTTGACTTGGGGCAGGTGCTCATTCCGGGAAAGCAGGAACCAGGCGCCTGATAAAAGCAGTGCCAAAGGCAATGCGTAAGCCCCCCAGCCAATCCCTTTTTGAAGAAAGCTGGTCCACCAACGAGTAAGCTGACCCGATTGGGTTGAAAGAGCGCTGAGCAGGGTTAATAAACCGATAACGATCAGAATGATGCCGGCAATGTCAGCTTTGCGTTGAGGAGGCAGGGGAGGTCGTGAGTGCGCGGTCATCCCCTGCTGGTTTTGTGTGAGTCGTGTGGTTTGTTTTTGTGTTCGATTGCCCGAAGTTAAGTTGGTAGTTGAAGCACGTTTTGTGGTTGATGCCTTTTTCCGAGTAGATGCAGCACTTGATTTTGTTGTGGTTTTTGATTTACCAGAACGCGCCGAACTGTTTTTTTGGATAGGTGATTTTTTGCTTGTCTGTCGGGTTGCCATATCATCTCCACATTGATAACTGGATAAATTATACACTTTGAAGCGAATTTCACGCATTTCTGCGATTTGACTAAATAATTAATTCAAAATACACACAAAACCCCCCAATGAATTTTTTACTTATTCTGAAAAATACAAACATAAGGATGATACAGCATGGTTTACTTGCACCTATCGAAAAAAATGATATAATTCAGTAAAATTCACTAAGAACGTAAACATTAATTCCACATTCGGGGAACCCCTGATTATTCAGAACTTTTTTATTATGGATTTTAATCGGACATCATAGGTTGTTTAGAACCTCCCGGCTAATTTATTCGCCGGCTATTTCCCAGCGATTGGAATATGAGAAAGAGTATATAGATGGAAATAATCGAGTTAGAGAAAAAAACCACAAAACAACTTCAGAAAATCGGTAAAGATCTCAATATCGAAAATCTTAAGAGGTATAAGAGAGATGGTTTGATTGTTAAGATCGCTCAGAACCTGGCGGAAGCTGAAGGGCTGGAAATAAGTGGCGGCGTTTTGGAAATTATGAACGAAGGCATCGGGTTTTTGCGGAGCAATTATCGAATTGGTCCTGAAGATGTTTACGTTTCACAAGCTCAATTACGCCGCTATGAATTACGATCGGGAGACCTGGTAATCGGCCACGTACGCCCTCCCCGCGAGTCGGAACGCCACCAGGGTTTGTTAAAAGTCGAGTCTGTTAACGGACTTACCCCTGATGAAGCACGAGAGCGCCCGAAATTTGAAGCTCTCACACCGATTTTCCCGGATAAGCTTTTGAACCTTGAACACAACCCAATGAATCTTTCCACCAGGATGATTAACCTGGTTGCTCCGATTGGTGGTGGTCAGCGGGCGATGATTGTTTCGCCGCCTAAAGCCGGCAAAACCAGCATCCTGAAAGATATCGCCAATGCGATCAGCGTCAATCATCCTGAAGTTCGCCAGATCATGTCTCTTATTGGCGAACGTCCTGAAGAGGTGACTGACATGGACCGTTCTGTCGACGCCGAAGTGATTGCCAGCACGTTTGATGAGCCTGTTCAGGCTCATGTACGCATGGCTGAGGTTTCACTTGACAGAGCTAAAAGGTTGGTGGAAAACGGACTGGATGTGGTGATCCTGATGGATTCACTAACCAGGTTGGCACGTGCTTATAACATGGTAGTTAACCCATCCGGCAGAACTCTCAGTGGTGGTATGGATCCTTCAGCGTTATATCCTCCCAAACGCTTTTTTGGAGCAGCCCGCAACCTTGAAGACGGTGGCAGCCTTACCATCGTCGCCACGGCCCTGGTAGACACCGGGTCACGCCTGGATGATGTGGTTTATGAGGAGTTTAAGGGTACTGGCAACATGGAAATGATCCTCTCCCGACGTCTGCAGGAACGCCGGATTTTCCCTGCGATTGATATCGAAAAATCTTCGACCCGCAGAGATGACTTTTTACTCGACCCAGAGGTTTTGCAGCGTGTTTGGTTAATGCGCAGAATGTACCTGCAAATGGTCGCAAATCCTCCCCAGGGGGCTGGTATGGATACCGCAGTTGCTACTGAAGCTATTTTGCAGAGAATGGAAAAAACCAAAACAAACCGGGAATTTCTGGAAAATTTAGCAGACATGTAGTATACCCAAACACAGAGGTATCTTATGTCTGAACGTCCAAATGACGACAAGCATTTAAAACGTGAAATTTTTATTACTGTTGCTTCCTGGGTGACAGCGATAATGCTCTGTCTGGGGCTGCTTACGATGCTCTTCTGGCAGCCGCGCATCGCACAATCTATGCAGAGCCAGGCAATTCCAGTTGTTGTTATTCCTGATTATCAACAGATTGCGTCTGAAGTAAACTTGCCCATTTTCCAGCCAGGAATGTCTTCGAATGAATTGGTACGCAACCAAAACCTTTATACAGAGGGAGACCAGAATTTTCGCACAGAAGCGATTCAACACACCGTGGTTAGCGGAGATTCTATCTGGGCACTTTCGGAAACTTATAACGTATCAATTGAATCCATCCTTTATGCGAACTATGATATTCTCCAGGATAAATCAGACAACCTGGTTATTGGTCAGGTTATTACGATCCCTCCAGTAAACGGGATTTACCACACCTGGCGCAGCAGGGACACCCTGAGCTCGGTTGCCTCACGTTACGGTGCGACAATTAATGACATTTTGCTTTTTATTGGAAATAATCTTGATCTTTCAAATCCGGAAATTGCACCTGGCACACAAGTGATGGTCCCTGGAGGAAACCGGGAACTGGTTCCAATCAGTTATGCCGCAGTCACGCGTGATGCAGACGGACGGCTGGTAAGCGGGTGGGATGGACCAGGTGCCTGTGTACTTGGGGGCGGTGGTCTTATAGGTAATGGCTTCTTTATCTGGCCCTCTGCTGTTCATTACCTGACCGGTAACAACTATGGTCCTGGTCATAATGGGATTGATATCGGGGCTGGTTTCGGCTCAGCTCTGTTTGCAGCAGATTCGGGCACTGTCGTTTACGCTGGCTGGATGAATGGTGGTTATGGCAATTTTGTGGTTATTGATCACGGCAATGGTTTCACGACATTATACGAACATCTCGAACGTATCAGTGTAAATTGTGGCGATAACGTTTTCCAAGGCAGTGTGATTGGAACCTCCGGCAGCACAGGCAACTCGACAGGTGCACACCTTCACTTCGAGATTCGATACGCCAATGCGCCAGTCAATCCGTGGGATTATCTCCCATAGAAATGGTATAATTTGAGTTCTGCCCCAGTGGCTCAATGGACAGAGCGAGGCACTCCTAACGCCTAGGTTGGGGGTTCGATTCCCTCCTGGGGTATAAAAAAACCACCG
>CAZMZQ010000105.1:0-5461 GCA_964570745.1 uncultured Anaerolineaceae bacterium | reverse complement strand
ATGCTTTCGGTCATGATAATCTCCTTTTTTGGGTTGAATTATAACGAGATGAGTGCGATTATGGCATCCGTTGTGCAATTATTCAGTTTTCTCCCCTGCATCCCACTCCCTCTTGATTACAGATTCCTGAGGGAGTGGGATGTATATTAAGTAAATTGAAGGTGCTTTTTTTATTACTGCTTAAAGAACTCAATAGCTGCATCCAGCTGCGGATCGGTGCCAGCTTCAGCATCCTCCTGGGTGTAGGGGACCTCGATATCAGGTGTCAAACCCAGTTCATTGATTTGGTTTCCATTGGGGGTCAGCCAGCGGGCGATGGTGATACGAACCCCACCATTTTCAGTCCTGAGCGAAATCCAGTTTTGAACAGATCCTTTGCCATAACTGGTCATGCCAATCAATGTACCGCGGCCATAATCCTGAATCGCGCCGGCAACAATCTCGGAAGCTGATGCGGTTCCTTCGTTGATCAACACCACCAGGGGAATTTCAGTTGCCTGACCGCCTGGATCAGCACGGTAGGTATCGCGGCTGCCGTCTCCGTATTCTTCATACATGATCACACCGCTTCCGATGAATTCAGAGGCGACTTCAATTGCCGTCACCAGGTAACCACCGCCGTTATTGCGCAGGTCAAAAATTAACCCTTTCGGATTCTGACCGAGCAATTCTTTAAGGGCGGCACGAAGCTGGGAGGTCGATTTCTCATTAAATGTGGAAAGCGAAATATAGGCAATGTTTCCTTCAAGCATCTCATACTCAACAACGGGAATCTGGATCACGGCACGTACGATATCGACGTCAAAGCTTTCTGTATTACGCCTGATGGTGAGTGTTACAAGTTCTCCAGCTGGTCCGAGAATCCGTTGTAACACCAGGTCACCGGGGATACCGGTCATATCCTCGCCATTGACTGCAACTACGAGATCTTTTGGAAGTAAACCGGCAGCATCAGCTGGTGAGCCTTTCATCGGAGAAACTATTTCAACAAAGTCTCCAGTGACATCCACCCAAGCCCCGATGCCGGTGTATTCACCTTCCATCTCGGAATTCGCTTGTTTGAATTGCTCGGGATTCATATAAGAGGTGTGTTTGTCACCGGTTGCTGCGAGCATGCCCTGGATTGCACCACGCATCAAAGCCAGGTCATCAAGAGGTTGGTCAACATAGTTTTTGTGCAGCAACTCCCAGCTTTCCCAGAAAGGCTTGAAGAGTTCTTCAAGCTCTTCAGGTGTGTTAGCCTGAATGACTTCCGTGGGAACAACCCCATCGGTCTCCGAACCTCCCACCTGGGTGGGGGTGGTTGTGATTGGTCTGGTTTCATTGTTCAAAAACTGTGCGAGGGCGTTTCTGGGAAGGAGGCTGCCAACAACAAGCCCACCTAAAAACGTGGCCACAAGCAAGGCAAGAATGCCGAAGACTAAAAGACAAGAAGTTAAACCTTTATTTTTCATACTACTCCATTTACAACCGATCTGATCAGACCTGGTCGGTTTCGTTTATTTGTTTTCCATGCTTGCAATATAAGCGGGCAAACTGGAAAGTTTTTCAATCGTCGGGTGCGCGCTTACAGCCTCAACACCTAAAATCTGCAAAGTATGCATGCCTAATGCCTTCGCGGTATCCAGGTTGCTGACCCGGTCGTCAATAAATAAGGTTTCTGCAGGATTGAGATTGTTGGCTTTCACAATTGCTTTTTCGAAGGCAGGTGTTTGTGGTTTGCACCAGGGGTGAGTATCCACCACATCGATTATGCCTTCAAACAGGTCCCGAATACCTAACAATCGCAGCACCTGTTCGGCGTGAGCCTGGCTGGCATTGGTAAAAATCCACTTTTCCTGGGGAAGACTTAGCAGCGCCTGGCGCTGTTCCGGATCTTCATGCAGATAGTCTGAAAGGTCGACATCGTGCACATAGCTGAGATAATCGTGCATATCTGCATCATATTCGATCATAAGACCCCTCATCGTGGTGCCATATTTCAATAGAAGGTGTTCCCTGATTTCGACAATCTGGTCTCGAGGGATTTTGACTATATCTTTCATATAACGATTGATCCGCTCACCAAGGTAGGGCCATAAGCCAATATCTGTAGGGTAAACGGTATCGTCGAGGTCAATTAATAGTGTTTTAAGCTGGTTCATTCCCGGGTTAACCACCTGTCCATATTTTGGGGCGGAGAATAACTGTCCAAAGCTTCCAACAAAGCTTCGGGGTCATCTGAGGCAATATAAAGTCCGCGGTGTTCGGGATAGATAAACCCTTTTTCAATTGCAAGGTCAAACATTGCCAAGAGAGGATCGTAATATCCGGAGATATTGAGAAAACCAACCGGTTTCTTGTGCTGACCTATTTGTGCCCAGGTGAGGGCTTCGAGAGATTCGTAGAGCGTCCCGAATCCACCGGGAAGGGCGATAAAGGCATCGCCCAATTCGTTCATACGATGCTGCCTTACCTGGATATTGCTCACCTTCTCGATCACGATCCCGTCATCAAAGACGAGGTGTGGCAAATTAAGGTCATCATTAATCACACCGATAATCTCACCCTGATGTTCCAGGGCTCCCCTGGCGACTGCGCCCATTAAACCGGTTTTTCCGTTTCCAAAGACTAGTCTGCGTTTCTGGAGGGCGAGGGTTTTCCCAAGTTTATTAGCCGCCTCAACAAAAACCTGGTCGAGATTGTCTGCTGAGCTAGCATAGACTGTAATGGTGTTTTTTTTCGTAGTCATAGTAATCTCCTGGAATTATACCTTTGCTGAACAAGTTTCCAGTCAAAAGCACAATCCTTATAATGAAAATGACTTTAAAAGACTATCGTGGTTTGCGCAGGAATCCGAAAACAACCACCAGGACGATCCCGACCAGGCTGCTGCTAATCATAAAAAGCCCGACGTTTCGGCTATTGCCAAACAAGATCTGGCTTGTGCTTGGAGGGGGCGTGGCAGTGGGGGTGGGATAGGCTGTCTGGGTTGGTATGGCGGTCCGGCTGGGTTGAAAGACGGTCGGCTGCTGAGTGTGCGAAACTGGTGTCGGGGTAGCATTGATCGTTGGTGTAGGAGTGAAGGCTTTCCGTATCAGCAAAATGGTGTTGGCGTACACCTCAACCGAATCAGGAGCATTGCCATTAAGGATGTTAATCTCACTGGGTGTCAGACCATATGCTTCAGCGATCGCCCAAAGGCTGTCTCCATAAACCACGGGATGGTAAATTGCGCCGTCTGCCTGGGGAGTTGATACGATAACCCCCTGATATTCGGGAGTAGAAACCTGGGCTGAACCTTCAGATAAAGGAACCAGGCAAATAAACAGTGTTATGACTAACGCAATCAGGCGTTTCATGGGCACTATTATAGTCGTTTTAGACTCGCAGGTAAAAAACATTAAATTCGATTTTAGCGAAAATTAAATGGTTACAATTAACCTTTAATAGCCAGGAGGAAGACATGCCCGTCAGCAACGAATATATACAATATGTTTTGGAACAACTGGCACCGGCAGGTGAGGTGGACGCCCGAAAAATGTTTGGTGAATACGGTCTGTATCTGGATGGCAAAATTATTGGATTGGTATGTGACAACCAGGTGTTTTTAAAGAAAACTACTGCAGGAGCAAAATTGCTCGGAGAAGATGCCCTTGAGGGTTACGCCTATCCTGGAGCAAGACTTTCATATGTCTTTGAAGACCTTGATGACCAGGATTTCGTCTGTCGTGTCATTCGTTCAACCTGGGAAGAGCTTCCATTCCCAAAACCCAAGAAAAGTAAAGACAAGAGGAACTGATGTCGCAAACAACCCGTGAAACAATTTTGTTGATTGTGCAGATTGCCAGCCTGCTTGCTCTTTTTGTGTATGTGATTAAGACTGCGGAAATGGCGAAAGAAACCAAGAAATCAGCCAGGGCGATGGAAAAAAGTATCGATGAAATGGTGGAAGACCGCGACCTGGAATATGCCCCGTATATCGTGGTCTATTTTGACGCGCAGACCGACTCTCCGATTTTTGATCTCGTGGTTAGCAACCAGGGCAAAACCATCGCCCATAATATTAAGATCATCTTCGATCCACCTTTTCAGACTTCACTGAAGAACTTTGACCTGGACAAATTATCTTTTTTACACCAACAAATCCCTGCCATGCCTCCGGGGTATGAACTGCGCACTTCGATTGACCGGCTTGAATCCCGCCTGGATTCTGAAGAACTGCCCAAAGTTTATAACGTTGAAGTCACTTATGTCGGAGGGCTGTTTAAAAAATTGAGAAAGGTCAATTATGTTTTAGATCTCCACATGTTCCAGGGGATCCTCGAAACACATACAAAAAGTTTTACTGACCTTACCAATGCTGTGGAGGAAATTCCGGCGTCTATTGACCAACTAAACCGGAATGTTGAAAAACTAAACCACGAATTGGCTCAAATGAACAGAAGACTGGAAGATGTCGAAGCGATAAAAACGACGCTTCAGGATTTGGGAAAAAACAATAAAATCTGGTAGTTGTTTTACTCAGACGGGAGTAATCTTGCTCCCTGCCCAACCTGTGCCTGTAAGATTTGCCTGACACCGGGCAGTTGTTTGAGCTGGGTGAGTGCCCATGGGACATCTTGTTTCAGGGTGAGAACATGTACATTTGGCCCGGCGTCAACTGTTGTACAAACTGCCTTGCCTTGATTCCGCCATTCTTTCACAGTCCATAAAATAACTTCGGTCTCTGGCAGCCAGTAAACCAGGGAAGGTCTGCTGGTGCGCATAACTGCATGCATGAGGTTTGAATCCTCTTCAACCACAATGGAAAAAAGCTCAAAATCGCGTTCCAGAATAGCTTTGCGGCATAGATCCAGGCGTTCAGTGACATGCAGCTGCCGCAGTGCCTGCAGGGGAGAGGTGTGTGCAAGGGCATGACCGCCAGTTGAACCGACGGATTTATGAGATGTATCGAGCACACAAACGAGGTCGACAAGCTCCCAATAATCCGCAGGAGCGATCGAAAATGCATAGGAATCGGCATCTCCTGTTCCGGCTTGCCATTCAACAAAGCCACCAGGAATGGACCGGCTGGCTGAACCAGAGCCGCGCCTGGCAAGACCTGACAACTCTTTTTCTTCCAGGTTCAGACCGATAGCTGTGCTCGCTGCCAGGACAAGCGCGGCAAAAGCAGAGGCAGAAGAGGCGATACCTGCGCCAGCGGGGAAATTATTGGCACTGCTGACTTCGGCATAATGAGGGCGCCCCGCAAGCTCACGGACGATGTTGAGAAAATCACTGACACGTGCGAGCGCTGATCCTTCAATTCGCTCTCCGGCAAGTGTGAAGCAGTCGGCAGAAAGCGAAGGGTCAAATCTCACACTTGTCCGAGTTTCCAGACCCGCCAGGTTGCAAGAGAGCGAGGAATTGCAAGGCAGGCGAAGTTTGTCATCCCGGTTACCCCAATACTTTATGAATGCGATATTAGGGTGGGCGATGG
>CAZMZQ010000104.1:0-5466 GCA_964570745.1 uncultured Anaerolineaceae bacterium | reverse complement strand
CAGTTGTTAATCGAGCATTCAATTATCGGGCGTTCGTAATTGGGATCCGCTAATTCTTTCCAAATCTTGTATAATTGCCAGAACCGGAAAACAACTCACCCCGGTATAAAACAGGAATTATGCTGGAATTTAACCTCAACGGTGTTCCCCGGTCTTTAGAAGAAATCCCTGGTGAAAAACTCAGCGATCTGCTGCGGGAACGCCTGCGGCTCACCGGCACCAAGGTCGGCTGCGGCGAAGGGCGCTGTGGAATCTGCGTCGTCCTGGTCGATGGCGTCCCAACCCGCTCTTGCATCACGCGTGCAAACAAAATCCAGGGCAAGTCAGTTTTAACCATCGAAGGGCTGCGCGCCCTGCGCCCCCACCATCAGCAGGACGAGCGCGAAGACCTCAAAGCGCTCCATCCCCTCCAGGAAGCTTTTATCACCCACGGCGCGATTCAGTGCGGTTTTTGCACGCCCGGGCAGCTGATGAAAGCACACGCCCTGCTCGAAGCCAACCCCGACCCCACTTTTGACGAAATCCGTGCTGCGATGGACGATGTGATTTGCCGCTGCGGCAGCTATGAGGGCATCGTTTCCGCCATCCAGGCTGCCGCCCTTGCGCTGCGCGAGCATAGCCACGTTTTGCCCCGCCAGGTTCCCCTCGGCGAACAAAACCTTGAATATGTCGGCAAGCCGCTTCCCCGCCCCGACGCGATCGCCAAGGCGATTGGAAGTGCCCGCTTTACTGATGACTTTCAGTTTGAAGGGATGTTGTATGCCCGCGTGCTGCGTGCCGGCGTGCCTTCAGCGATTTTGCGCGAGCTTGATTGTTCCGAAGCACGCGCTCTGCCCGGGGTTGAGGCAGTTTTAACCGCGGATGACCTCCACCACGAAAGGCTGCACGGCATCTACAACAAAGACTGGCCCATCCTGGTCGCTTTGGGCGAGCGCGTGCGTTACCAGGGTGATGCGATTGCGCTGGTGGCTGCCCGCTCCCAGGCTATTGCCGATCAGGCTGTTGGTCTGATAAGAACCGAATACGAGCCGCGCCCTGTGGTCACCAGCCCCCGCCTGGCTTGCGATCCGGCTGCCGAGCCGCTCCACGAACAGGGCAATTTGCTCAAGCATATCTATTTCAACAAGGGCGATGTCGACAGCGGCTTTGCCGAGGCAGACGAGATCGTCGAACACACTTTTAACACCCCTTTTATGGAACACCTCTTCATGGAACCGGAATGTTCCATCGCCGTGCCCCGCGAAGACGGAGGTATGGATATATACGTCGGCTCTCAAATCCCCTTCGAAGATCAGCGCCAGGTTGCCGAAGCGCTCGGCATTCCGCGCAGCATGGTGCGCGTTAAGGGTCAAAAAACCGGCGGCGCGTTTGGCGGTAAAGAAGACATCGCCGGGCAGATTCATGCCGCCCTGCTGGCACAGGCAACCGGCAAACCGGTCAAACTGCTTTATACCCGCCGTGAAAGCATGCTGGTTCACCCCAAACGGCATGCCACTTCGATCACAGTGCGCCTGGGCGCCCGGCGCGATGGCAGCCTGACTGCCTGTCAGACCGAACTCTACGGCGATACGGGCGCCTACGCCTCGCTGGGCGTAGCCGTCATGACCCGCGCCACAACCCATTCCTGCGGACCCTACATCTTCCCCCATGCTCACAGCGACTGCTACGCCATGTATACCAACAACCCACCCGCCGGCGCGTTCAGAGGCTTTGGCGTGGTCCAGGCAGCCTTTGGGATCGAATCGGCAATGGATATGCTGGCAGAGAAACTCTCTCTCGATCCTTTGGCTATGCGCATAAAGAATAGCCTCACCATCGGCGCCACCACCAATACCGGTCACTACCTTTCAAACAGCGTCGGGCTGCCCGAGTGCCTCCAGGCAATCCAGGCTTGGTTCGATGAGAATGGAATCGCTGCTCCTTTTGAGCCCATCCGCGAAAAAATCGACGGGCAGGAACAAATCACCTGCTGGGGTGTTGCCTGCGGCTTCAAAAACACCGGTCTCGGCACCGGTGCCGAAGACAGCAGCGGGATCATCATGCGTCTGCTCCCGGCTGGTCGGCTCCAGATCAAAAGCGGCGCGTCGGAGGTCGGGCAGGGCATGGTCACCACGCTCCAGCTGATCGCTGCCGAAATCCTCGGCATTTTGCCCGACAATATCAACGTCTACATCATGGATACCGCGCTCACCCTCGACGGTGGTCCCACCACCGCATCGCGCCAGACTTACGTTACCGGCAACGCCGTCCGCGAAGCTGCGCAGACCCTTCGGGAGCGAATTCTCGCCTCCCTTGCCCAAAACCTGCCCACCGCGCCCCAAAGCATTTCCCTCAATTCGCAGGGTGCCCTCATCGATGGTGAACTAACCCCCTGGCAGGCGATCTATGAGCAGCTCGCTGTCAGCCCCGAGGGGTTGGAGGTCGAAACAATCTACCACGCTCCCCAGACCTTCCCGCTTTCGGTTGGCGGTCGCATCCATTTCGCCTACGGTTTCGCCGTCCAGGCGGTCAAAGTAGCTATCAATGAAGAAACTGGCGAGGTCAGGGTGCTCAAAGTCGTCGCTGCCAACGACGCCGGGCGCATCATCAACCCGCTCGGCTTCCAGGCCCAGGTTGAAGGCGGCGTGATCATGGGCATCGGTCACGGTTTGATGGAAGATTTCAAGATCGAAAACGGGGTTATCCAAAGCGACCGCATGGCTCGCTACACCATCCCCCACATGCATGATATCCCTGAAATTGTCTCACTGATCGTCGAATCCCACACCACCGAAGGACCCTTTGGCGCCAAAGGTGTCGGCGAGCTGGTCTGCGTCCCCACCCCACCGGCGATCACCAATGCCCTCTACCATGCCATCGGTCTTCGTGTCGACACGCTGCCCGTCACGAAAGAAAAAGTAAAAGATTTTCTAACTCAAAGCTCATAACGATGAGCGGTAATCTTGTTCACCCGTTCGCTTCCCAAGACCATCAGGGCCAATAAAACCAGCAGCGCATACGGAAAAACCCCCAAACTCAGGCGCCCGGCGATCAGCCCCACCAATGGTGGTGCCACCGTCAGCCCCACATAGGCCGCCGCCATCTGGATCCCCATCAGCCGCGATGAATTTTCTTCCCCAAAACGCCTCGGCGTCTCGTGCAGCATCGACGGAAAGATCGGCGCACAGCCCATCCCCACCAATACCAGCCCGACCAGGCTAAAAGCGTTCCCTGGCAAAAACTGCATCACAATCCCCAACAAAATTAAGACTTGCCCGGCTCTGATCAAGGTCTTGCTCGAAAACCTCATCGTCAAAAATCCGTTAACCATCCGCCCGAGCATGATCCCAAAATAATACGAAGCCGCCCACGCCGTGGCTGTCTCCGCCTTTACCCCCCTCACCCCCACGAGGTAGCTCGCAAACCACAGCCCAGCCGTCAGCTCCAGCGCGCAATACGCAAAAAATGCCGCCAGGTTCGCCCCGATCCCGGGCAGCTTCCAGATGCTCCCGTTGCCCCGCTTTGCTCCTGGCTCCTCAACCGCAGCCCGGTCAGTTTTTTTCCAGAGCGGCAGCGACAACACCAAAACCACCACCAAACCAAACTGCACAAACGAAACCAGCCGATAGCCGTTCTGCCAGCGGCCCGTCGCTCCGATCATCCATGCCATCAACAGCGGTCCCGCCGTTGCCCCCACACCCCAAAAAGCGTGCAGCCAGCTCATATGCCTCGAGCTGAAATTACGCGCAACAAAGTCGTTCAGCGCAACGTCTACTGCCCCCGCCCCCAGACCCATCGGCACTGCCATCAGGCACAGCCACAAATAATCAGAGCTGAAAGAATAGCCCAAAAGCGCCAGCGCCGTCGTCAACACGCTCAGGCTGGTCAGTCTCGCTGTCCCCATCTTCCGGATCAACATCCCCGTCAACAAGCTCGAGACGATCGTGCCGGCAGTTACGATCATCGAAACCAGCCCCGCCCCCTCCAGCGGCAGCCCCATTTCGTTTTGCATCAGCGGCCATGCCGCCCCCAGCATCGAATCCGGCAGCCCAAGGCTGATAAACGCAAGATAAATGACTAATAACAGGAGTGTCGCCATAGATTAACCCCGGTTAAGAAATTTATTCCCAACCGGCAATGCCGGTGAAGGAAACGGTCCAGGCTCGTCCAAAACAATCCAGCTCAGCGCAGGGCTCAAACCAAATCCTGCCTGCCCTGCTCTTTGAGCATTTTCACCAGCTCCCTCACCTGCCCCGCGGAGTTCAAATCACACACCATCAGCGCGTCCGGCGTGTCAACGATGATCAGATCTTTCAGCCCGATCCCTGTGATCAGGCGCGTGCTGCCCATCACCAGCGTATTCTCCGAATCCACCAGCAGCGCCTCGCCCCTCACGTTGTTTCCCTTGTCATCAATCGGCAAAAGCGATTTCAGGTTCAGCCACGTGCCCACGTCCATCCAGTCCATATTGATCGGGATCACCAAAACATTGCCTGCATTTTCCATGATGCCATAATCGATCGTCTGTTTCACAATCCCAGCCCACGTCGGCATCAAAATTTCTTCATATTCAGCCGTTCCGATCCCCTCTGCTATCCGCATCAGGCTCGCATACAGGTCCGGCATCTGCTCTTCAAACTCTTTCATGATCACCGAAACTTTCCAGATGAACATGCCGCTGTTCCAGGTGTAGTGCCCCAAAGAGAGCATCGTCTGCGCGTTCTGCAGGTTCGGTTTTTCCACAAAGCGCTTGGTCTGATAAGCCTTAAATCCGTTGATCTCGCCAATCGGTCCGTCTTGCTCAATATAGCCATAGTCGGTGGAAGGCCATGTCGGTGTGATACCCAGCGTCACGATGTAATCCTGCTGGGCAAAGCCGAGTGCTGCCGCTACAACCTCGCGAAAAACTTCCGGCTTGCCGATGTGGTGATCAGCTGTTAAAACCGCCATCGTCGCTTCGGGGTCGCGCTTTGCCAGGTGAATCGCCGCCAGCCCGATCGCGCTTGCAGTCCCCCTGCCCTCCGGCTCGACGATATAATTTTCAAGCGGAATTTCAGGCACCTGCGCCGAGAGGTCCGCGATATGCTCCTGGCTCGCCACCACCAAAATTTGCCCTGGAGAAAAGAGAGGATATAACCGCTCCACCGCGATCTGGAACATGCTCTGTTCGCTGTAAAGCGAAAGAGAAGGTTTGGATTGCTTTTCTCTGCTCAGTGGCCACAGGCGCGTTCCTGCACCGCCTGCCATAATCAGGGCATAATTCATGTCTTACCTCCGAATTGGTTACTAGTTTCGCCTGCTATTATATCAGCAGCCAGCCAACCCGCCTCCCCCCGTTGCGATCGAAGCGAACCCGGCTGTTGCCTTCTCATTGGAGAAGGGGGACCGCCCTGCCCCACGACGAAGGAGTAGCGGTGCGGTGGATGAGGTGGAAGCTGGAAATCCGGTCGAATTGCTGGTGCCTTCAAACAATACCTGTTTGTCATT
>CAZMZQ010000103.1:0-5532 GCA_964570745.1 uncultured Anaerolineaceae bacterium | reverse complement strand
CGCTGAACTTCATCCATAATGGTCTGAGTTTGGTCTGCCGTAACTTCATCAGGGAAATCGTGCATCATCTCTGCATAGCCATAAATAAGGGCGAGTGGTGTCCGCAGATCGTGTGAGACATTCGCCATAAGCTCCCTGCGCAGGTCGTCTACCTTCGAAAGCTCAGCAGCAGCAGTGGTTAGCGTGTCGGAGAGTTCGCGAATTTCGAGAAAGCCATGGCCGTCAAACTGAACATCGAGATTTCCCTCAGCTAAAGCTTTGGCACCCTGCGTAATGTTTTCAATCGGAGTTGAGATTCGCCTTGATATGATTGCTGCCAGGATGATGGCAAAGAAAATCATTAAGCCAGTAATGATGTAGAGCTGCAGCTTCAAGGTTGAGACCGTGGCATCAACCGGAGTAATCAGCGCATGAAATGTCAATGAGATTTCCCTGCCGTTACTGAGGGTAAAAATTTGGGTTTTAGTGAGTGCTTCTGGTCTGGGCTGTTGTGGGTTGAGCGGAACGGGGTTGTTTGGCATGACAAACTCTTGAGAGAGTGTGATCATCATATCCTTGCTATTCTTTAGATCCACAAGAATGTTTTCGAGCTCTGGGCTGTTGATATTTTCCCCGACCAGGCTGATCGCCTGGTTTATCTCGTTTTTGCGCACAAACTTGTACATTTCGTTGAGTAAGGCAGTTTGAAAGATCCAGAGTATGCCTATTAGTAAAACGCAAAAAGCGAGCAGATAGGCAAAAATCCGCCACTTAAGCTTTATCTTATCCATCAAAACGATATCCCAAACCACGAAGTGTGGTGATTGTGTCGCCATATCGCCCAAGCGATTTTCGCAGAATCTTCATGTGTGTATCTATCGTGCGATCATCGCCATAATAGCTGTAACCCCACACTTCGGAAAGCAGGCGTTCCCGTGGGATAGCGATATTTTTGTTTCGAATCAAATAAAAAAGCATGTCAATCGCCTTGGGGGGCAGGTGGACCAACTCCCCATCGATCGTGACTTTATAGGCGGTCAGGTCGGCTTTAAAGCCCTCTTTTTCGTAAACTACATGCCCATCATCTGCGGGCTCGGCTGGGGCAGTCTTACCTGTTCGGCGAAGAATGGCGCTGATGCGCAGCATAATCTCCTTGGAAGAAAAAGGTTTCACCACGTAGTCATCGACACCGACCTCAAAACCCAAAATCTTGTCATATTCCTCACCACGTGCGGTGAGCATGATCACCGGGGTGTCCTGAACTTTGCGAATTTCTCTGACTGCCGAAAAGCCATCCAGCTCGGGCATCATCACATCCATAATGATGATATCAAAGGTTTCTGCCCGGCAGAGCTCAACTGCCTCCATGCCATCACTGGCTTCAGCTACTTCGTAGCCTTCAAAAACCGCGTATCGCTTGATCACCGATCTTAAACCAGCTTCGTCGTCGACGATCAGAATCTTTGTCATTTCTCCCTTCCTAAAAAAACTCTTTTGCTATCGTTGAGCGCTCTTTACAATTATAAAGAAGAATCGCGCTTAGTATTAATAGCCTCTCTTAAACTTTACCACTAACACGATCGCAAAAGCCAGAATACCGCCTAGTATCCCCAGTTGCAAAGCATAACCGGAAATGCTTCCAGTTATGGCGCCGGTTGTTGTGGTTCTCGTTTGCTCGGGTTGAACTGGAGGCTGCTGATTTGCTTCAGGAGGCGTTTGCCCATTCTGAGAGGCGGTTTGACCCGGAAAGGTTTCCCGATCTGGAGGCATATTTCGACTGTCCGGACTGCCACCAGGGGAGAAACCTCCTTGCATCTGTTCAAAGAAACTGAGTTGTTCCTCGCTAATCCCAAGCGCGAGCAGCTGTTCTTTAACCTCATCTGTTAATTCACCACCAGCAGCCTCGACGATTTTCAATACCTGTCGCATAAGCTGTTGATCGGGCATTGACTGGGGCAGATTGTTTTCGTCCGGTCCCCAGCCTGGCTGGTTTTGTCCACCTGGTTGTTCGCCATCAGGTTTCCATAGATCTGGGAGATTACCGTCTTCTCTACTGGGCATCTCACCCGGAATCCAATCCATATCCCCTTGTGGCATCTGATTCCGGTTGCCACCCATACTCATAGAGCCGAGATCCGACATGTTGATTTCAGACGCATCAATCAAGGCGGATGAGTTGGCAGTTTGACCCTGCGTTGTCGCGGGTATGGAACCTTCCAATTGTCCGGCTATGCTCTTAGCTCTCAGAAGATTGAGGTCGATAAGGGTATCAACTGCCTGGTTGAACTCATCAAAGCCTGTGAAAGCAGTCGGGTCGTTTTCAACATAGGTGGATATTTTAGTCTGCAGGTCTCTCACCGTCTCCTCAAACAAACCGCTCTCAAAATAGTCGGTAACTATCTGTTGGAGATATTGGTGATAAAGCCCGAGATAAATTTCGTTGCTCAGAACTGCATCCAGCAAAGGCCGTGATTCCAGGGTTACTCCTGAAAGCGGTGTGTCAATCGGGGCGTTTACAACCTCGCTGGCTGTGCCAGACTGAAACCCACCGTATGAGAGATGATAATCCCACGGCAGAATTGAGAGGATTCCATCGCGTTCCTGGATAACATAATTTTGTGCCATGCTGGAATAGTAGCTATCTAAACTGACAAGAACGGTGTGAGCGGCAAAATAGCGGATAATTTGATCCATATCAAAGTAAGATTCTAAATCATCACCATCGCTCAAAGCTTTTAGAGCAGTAACTACACGTTGTTTTTTAGATGAAGATACTTTTCCGAGCGCATTTTCAAAGATCGCAGGGTAAGATTCAAGGTCATCGTCAGTATATTCAAGGCTCCCTCCCCGGCTTCCACCGCCCTGACTAACAAAACCCTGTCGGTCCCGCCAATCTTCGGTATTCGGGGCTTGTTGACCTGCCTGGTTTTGCTGCTGACCAAAAGCGAAGCCGCCCTGCCTGCGGTTTTGCATATCCCCGCCCATTTCCATGGTTTTCACATTGTAATAGTTGCTTGCATTATCCCCAAATACACGTCGACTATAACTCTTACCGTAAGACTCAAGAGCAACATAGAAACCAATCCCTTCGCTATTCACCGAAAGGCTGGCATAATTTGTCAGTGGCGCTTCCACACCAATATATCGCATCAGGTCTTGCGAAAGATACTCTTTCATATAACTCGGATCTGAAATCATATTGTTCAAAACCAACTCGTCCAGCCCATTGCAGGTCTGACCATCGATATATTCACCAAATTTAATTCGCAGGCTATAACGTTCAGGACTACTACTTTGCGACACTTGCGAAAGGCTGGCATTCCCTTTTGTGCGCACACCAACGTTCTGATAGGTAACTCCATTCACAACTACATCTGCCATGATGTAAGTTTTCGCCTGGGCATTCGCAATCATCTCATCCCATTTGCTTTGATCAACTTTGATATCCAGAGTAATGATTTCGTCGCCAAATAAGGTTTCGGTATACTGGGTAAGGTAGTTTGCTGTTGGGGTGCTTTGACTTTCGGCACCTTGGATCAGGACCACGCTGGTCAAAACCAAGACTATCGCAATGAGAGCAAGTTTGTCGGTTATCTTGTTCTTAATCATATCTGCCTCGCTTTTCGAGGTCGGAACCTAACTGGCGTATTCTCCGTTGAAGCTCACCAGGCAGGCCGAATTGACACCTGAGATCGATTTCAGATCGATCACGACTTTTGCAGCTGTATCCCTGAGGCGCACCTCAACAGTAACCTCTATTCCCTCATCTGAAACCGTCTTGGACTTGATTAAGTTTTTACGGGTCTGATTGTCAATAAGCTGCAAAGCTTCGTTTTCTGCTGTGTCATTGGCAAAGCTGAGAACAAGGATGTAAGGGGTATCGGTGCTTTTTCGGTTCACAAAAACCAGCAAAACGATGCCTATGAAGAGAGAACAGATCACCGCCAGGGGCAATAAACCAGCCCCGACCACGATTCCGACTGAGATTGCCCAAAAGAGAAAGGCGATATCGAGAGGTTCTTTCACCGCGGTTCTGAAACGCACAATCGAGAGGGCACCAACCATTCCTAACGACAGGATGATGTTGGATGTTACCGCGAGGATGATCAATGTGGTGATGAGGGTCATTGCCATAATTGAGACCCCGAACGAAGCGGAATACATTACGCCTGTGAAAGTTCTTTTATAGATAAAGAAGATGAAGAGCCCTAACGCAAAAGCGAAACCCATTGCCAGCAGCATATCTAAAATTGATAGATCAGCGGCTTGTTGAAGAAAACTTGATTTGAAAATATCATCGAATGTCATTTTATTTACTCCTGAAAAATTCTTGAAATAGCATATTTGGAAAAAGAGGTGGTTGGTCTGGACGAAAGAGCGGTCAGACTGCGCACAACCTCAGGTAAAAACTGGTCATATTTAACCTCAAGGATAAAAGCGTTCACCAGGGGAAAGCTCGGATAATCTGAGGAGAGAAAGTGTTCGGGCTGGCTGCTGGTATGGATGTGGTGATCCAACGTAACGCGTACATTGCCCGGCTTCATTTTATAAGCTTCGCGCCAATATTCCACGATCGTGCGCGGGCGAAGATGTTGATATTTTAGTTTGGCGTAAAACTCGACCAATATCGGCTCTTGTGATTGGATCAGGGAGGAATAATCTCCGTTCAACACCTCCAGACAGACATCCCGCGAGATTCGGGCGCTTGATTTATAGCAAAGCCCCTTTAATTTGCTTTTTTTCTCCAGCATAATGAGGCTGGGGTCAGCATTGTATAAGCGTAACCTGAATTTTTCGCGGTCATTGACCCCGTTAATTTTCTCATATAAAGCCTTATCGGAATAATTATCGAAGTAAAGACTGCGAACAGCATACCCACCTTTCCTGGTTGCATGCTCGTCCAATTTCATTGCCCGTGAGAGCCTGGTTCTCAGCTCCAGCAAATCAGCATAATTTATATAATGTTTATATTCATGTCTTCCCGTCATCGGTCATCATTGATCCGCCTTTACATAGGTATGAAAGATACTTTAAACGGGTTAGATGAGCTCCTGATGTGTGAAAAGTGAAGATTGGGTGAATTTCTTATTCAATGAACAATCTGATACCAAAGGCAAAACGGCGATTGCGCCTTGTTTCAGTATGAATAAGAAGGATTGGAAACGAGTTTTGGAAATTGGTCCAAAAAAGCCTTGACTTAATTTTCAGTTTGCCTATAATAGTCCTTTGTGCCCCAAAACGGGCAGCAAGAACCTTCAAAAAAGAAGAACCCGAATCTGGACGAAATTGTACAAGGGCCAGATTCATCCTTGACAAAAGGTTTAGAGTAATCTATACTAATTGTTCCAAGGTGCTACATTGATGACTGCGCCGTTGGCGGAGTGATCGATAACAACATAGCTTGGGTCTGAGTGATCTACTGGAGTTAGCCTGTTGCCGGCTGGGAATATGAGCCGGCGCTTTCGTCTGAAAAAGGCTTGACAAATGAAATTGATTCTATTAGAATTCGCTCTCTTGAAGTCAGAACCTTAACAACTGAAAAGTGATAGGAAG
>CAZMZQ010000102.1:0-5537 GCA_964570745.1 uncultured Anaerolineaceae bacterium | reverse complement strand
TCAGGGCGTAGTGGGCAACGAGCTCGTGAGAGTTCAAATCTCTCCTTCGGCACCTCAACCTCCCGATTCCCGGGAGGTTTTTTTATTGTCTCTCACCGGATGGATAATAAAAGGCTTCCCTTATTGGCACCCAGATTTAAGAATAAATTCAGGAGAACAAAACCCACAATGCTTCTCCTCAAAATGGTACAATTGTTGCACAAGGTGAGGTGCAGAAAACTGTAGGAAAACAACATGAACGATCTTTGGGAAAAAATTAAGAAAATCAATTGGGCTGACCGGCGTTTGATAACGATCATTGTAATCGTGGTTCTCGTCTTCCTGATGATGGATTTCAATAACCGAATGACCACGATGATCCGTCTTAACAATGAGGAAGCCGGGCTTCAGACACGAATTGCCAGGCTTGAAGCAACCCAGTTGAAACTCGAAGACCAAATTGCCTATGCCACCTCCGAAATCGCCCTGGAAGAATGGGCGCGCGAAAGCAACCGCATGATCGAAGAAGGCGATCATCCTATCATCCTCCTTCAGCCCGGCGATTACACACCTCAACTCACCCCAACGCCTCAACCCAAAACCGTTACCCGTAGTCGCCTCGATATCTGGAAAGAACTCCTTTTCGGCACATCTGAAGCAAAACCATAACTTTTCCTGATCCCACCAAACCCCGGAAAAAATCTCCCACAGCCCCTTCTCGGGTATAATCATCAGGTTATGGACATTAAACAACTGACCGCAAAAATGAATCAACTGGTCGACCATCACGGTTGGTCTGACCCCGCCTCTCCAAAAGCACAAACCCCGCGCAACCTTGCAATCTCTCTTTGCCTTGAAGCTGCCGAGGTGTTGGAGCATTTTCAATGGTCAGACGAACCCAAAAACAGATCGGACTTTGAAGGCGAACTGGCTGATGTAGCGCTCTATCTGTTACAGCTCGCCAGCGTCAGCGGAATTAACCTTGAAGAAGCGGTTTTAACAAAAATCGAACAAAATTGGGATCGTGTCTGGATTGAAGGTCACAAAATGGAGAGCGAATGACGATTGTCTCTGTATTTGGATCTGCCCTTCCTGTTCCCGGACTAAGCTCATACCAAAATGCTCTTGAATTAGGGCATTTGTTAGGAAGAAGCGGCTTTTCAGTCATGACCGGCGGCTATTGCGGCACAATGGAGGCAGTTTCGCGCGGTGCCAATGAGGCTGGAGTAAACGTCATAGGGGTAACCTGCAAGCAGATTGAAGATTATCGACCTTCCGGTGCAAATGTTTGGGTCACTCAGGTTCATCCCACCGATTTGCTGTCCGAACGTATTGAAATGCTCACATCCCAGGCAGACGCTTTCATAGCGTTGCCAGGTGGGATCGGCACGCTTGCTGAAGTGGCGATGGTCTTCAATAAAATTGCTATTTCTTCAATCACTTCCAGAATTTTAATCCTGATTGGAAAAAGCTGGAAGCAAACTTTTGAAGCGTTTTTCAACGGCCAGACTGAAAATGTGAGCGACCACATTCGAGGTATTCCAAAATTTGCCAAAGATCCGCAGGATGCGGTAATGTTGTTAATTAAATCACTCCAGGAGATTCAAAATGGATGAGAATAAACTTCCAACTCAAGAAGAAAACTTTTCCGAATGGTATAACCAATTGGTTTTGCGTGCTGAATTAGCCGATTATTCCCCTGTACGTGGATGCATGGTTGTGCGCCCATATGGCTGGGCACTTTGGGAAAATATCCAAAAAGCACTAGACAAGCGATTCAAAGACACCGGGCATGTCAACGCTGCCTTTCCCATGCTTATCCCCCAGTCTTACATGACCAAAGAAAAGGAACACGTTGAAGGTTTCTCGCCGGAACTGGCTGTGGTAACCCACGGCGGCGGAAAGGAGCTGGAGGAACCTCTTGTTGTTCGCCCTACTTCCGAAACCATTATTGGCACCATGTATGCCAAATGGATCCAGAGCTATCGCGATTTGCCCGTGCTGATCAACCAATGGGCAAACGTCGTTCGTTGGGAGATGCGCACCAAGCTGTTTTTGCGCACACTCGAGTTCTATTGGCAGGAAGGTCACACCGCTCACGCCACTGAACAGGAAGCCGTAGAAGAAACCGAGCGTATGCTGAATGTTTATGCCGACTTTGCCATCAACGAAGCTGCTGTACCGGTTCTGCCCGGGCAAAAATCTGAATCCGAGAAGTTTGCCGGTGCAAAAGCAACCTATTCTATCGAAGCGATGATGAAAGATACCAAAGCGCTCCAATCCGGCACATCACACTTCTTGGGGCAAAATTTTGCTACTGCTTTCGATATCAAGTTCCTCGACGAAAACAACCAGCTTCAATACTGTTGGACCACTTCCTGGGGCGTTTCAACCCGGTTCATTGGTGCAATCATCATGACCCACGGCGACGATCAGGGTTTGATTCTGCCACCAAACCTCGCACCTTACCAGGTGGTGATTATTCCGATCTACCGCAAAGAAGAAGAAAAAGCTGCGGTAATGGAAGTAGTCGATAAAGTCGCAAAAGAATTGGGAGAGAACGATTTTCGGGTAAAGGTTGATGATCGTGACGGCGTTACACCTGGTTTCAAGTTTAATGACTGGGAGTTAAAAGGAGTGCCCCTTCGGATTGAGATCGGTCCCAAAGATGTCGAAAAAGGCAGCCTTGCCCTTGCAAGACGCGATATTCTTGGCAAATCTGGCAAAAGCTTTATTCCCATGGAAGGCTATGTTCAGGCTGTCGGTGACACGCTCAAGCAGATTCAGGAAAACCTACTCGCAAAAGCAGCTGCATTCCGCGATGATCACATTTTTGAGGTTTCAGATTACGAGACTTTCAAGGACGTAGTAGAAAACAAAGGCTGGGCGCTTGGCTGGTGGTATGACGATGCTGAAAACGAAGCTAAAGTTAAAGAAGACACAAGGGCGACCCTTCGAATCTTTGCCCCTGCTAAAGGCGAAGGAACGTGTTTTTACTCTGGTAAAAAGACAAACAAACGCGCATACTTTGCAAAATCATATTAAACCACAGCATAAAGTGCTTTACACAAAAGACCTTTCCCTGAGGAAGGTCTTTTGTAATCCGCTTATAATTACCGTATGGCAGCGATTGATTTAACAAAGCTCGACCAACAGATCAGGGAACTGCTCGAATCAGCCGAAGATCCCTTGATTTTTCAGCGTAAATTCCATTCCATCCTGGAGTTTTATCACCGTTACTCGCACAGAAAACAAAAAGATGCTATGCCAATCAGTTTCATGCGTCACTATGAACTGCCAGGCAAAGTGTTGCCCTACATACAGGGGCAGCTTCGACCGCTTGCCCACACTGATCCTGAAAATGCGCTTAAAATCGTTCAGCAGTTATGGCAGGATGATTATTTCGAAGCCAGGGATACCGCCGCAAGTCTGTTGGGGCAGATTCCGGTCGACTACAACGAACAGGTGCTTGGTCTTATTGTTCAATGGATCAATATGCCGCTTGACCAGGCTGTAGTTGAATCGGTTTTCACAAAAACAAACAAAACCATCCTTGAAAAAGCTCCTCAGGAATGGAAAAATCTTATAGAAAAACTGCTGCACGGTAAGGGAATTCAGGAGAAAAGGATGGGTTTAAACGCACTTGCCAGGTTGATTTCCACCAGCCCTTCAGATGACCTCCCCGAGATTTTTGGCTGGGTTCGTACATTTCTAATTGACCCTGATCAAACACTGGATGCAAACCTGCGCTCTGTCGTTGCAGCCTTGACAAATCGTTCAAGCAACGAAACCGCCTATTTACTCCGCGAAGTCCTTGCAGACAGCAGCGATCTCCACGTTGGTCGCCGTACCAGGCTTTACCTCGAATTCTTTGATGAACCAGCTCAAAAGCGTCTCCTGGATGCCATCAAGCGACAGGTTATTTTGCCCGAATAGTGGAACTTAATTAAACTAATGATGCATAAAGTCGTTTCTTTTAATTACATCCCGATATTTTTACTCCTCGTTATATTGACAGCTTGCAATCAAACATCAGATCCAAGACAATCAGACCCACTCCCAACTGCAGATGCAGGCGAAAGCATCCTGTTACCTCCCACCAGCAGCCCGTCAGCAATGCCGACCCATACCCTCACAACAACTGTTACACCAACCCAGCTTCCTCCAACCGACAAGCTTGTAACAGCCGTTCCTACTCCGACCCCAACACCTGCCTACACTGAGAGTCACTTTATCTATCCTATCGTCGGTCATAAGCAGGAATATCCCCTCAGCTGTGAAGCCAGCGCCGCTTCCGATTGGGCAAACTTTTTTGGGGTATCAATTTATGAATCAAGCATACAATTTGCCCTGCCAAGTTCTGATAATCCTGATTATGGCTTTGTGGGCCAGGTTTTAACAGACGCCTGGGGTCAGATTCCACCTTATGCCTATGGAGTTCATGCCGGACCAATCGCGGACGCTTTGATTGAAATGGGGTTGCCAGCCAAAGCGGTTAAGAACTATTCTCTCGAAGAAGTCAAACAAAAACTTTCAGAGAACAAACCAATCATCGTTTGGGTGATTGGCAACATGGTGTACAGCGAACCGGTTGAATTTATTGACAGCCAGGGTAGAAGCGTAATAGTGGCTCCCTATGAGCATGTTGTCATTCTGACCGGTTACAATCAAACACACATTCGTTATATGAATAACGGCCGGTTTATTGATACTCCTATCGATGTTTTCCTTAATTCATGGGGAGTGCTTGGGAATATGGCGGTGATCTATGAATGAAGATTATGATGGACTTTTACTTGTAGAAACCCACGAAGATCTCAACAAACACGAACCAGGAAACAAGAGGGGCTGTATGACTGTTGTGGCGGCCATGTTGGCGTTTATCCTCGTCTTTTCAGCTTCGTTCCCACTATTACGCTTCATTATCCGGAATAATTATGATCAACAGGTTGAAAACTTTAAGGTTTCAGTTTGCGAAAATCTATCAGATGCTGGTTTTAATGACATGACATGCGACCCTTCGTTGGGAATTCCCGAATTTGTTCCAAAGGTCTTCTCAATCGGTGATTCGGAGGGCAGGGTTGCTGCGGCAATGAAGGGATACAACCTTAAGAAACAAATCGCGGTAAGTCAACCAGGCTGCCTGAATTCCTCCCTCTTGACCTATTTGATAGCCAAGTCGTTTATTGGATGGAAAACCGAGGTGGCATTCCTGTTTTGTTCGGATCTGCTGGTAGAAAGAACTGTGCTTGTCGATGGCGCTCCAATCAGGAGACCGACCTATGATTTTTAACGGACAAAGAGCACAAAATTAAATTTATTGGTAAATTTTTCCAACGGTGTCAACGCCAAGGCACATAGGTGTTTTGTCTCGCATATTATTCTTTCACCTTGCAAAGACTAAAACGTTTAATAATCGGTCGTACCAAACAAAAATGTGAGCGGAATAGGAACCCGACCTGCCCAGGCTTTTGGTGTGTGATCTTCTCCGGGGAAATTCCAGCTGGCAAAATCCGCACCTTCCCGCCAGCCCTTCTCTCGTAAAAGTCCATCAACTT
>CAZMZQ010000101.1:0-5538 GCA_964570745.1 uncultured Anaerolineaceae bacterium | reverse complement strand
GTATTCACCCGTGAAGACAACTCTGACCTCAGCGCCGGGGTTGATAAGATGGTTCGCGTCTCAGTTGCCCAACGCCGAAAAATCACTGCAGGTGACAAAATGGCAGGGCGTCATGGGAATAAAGGTTGTGTATCGATGGTTCTCCCCGTTGAAGACATGCCTTTTCTGGAAGATGGCACTCCAATCGACATCATCCTTAATCCACTCGGTATTCCTGGTCGTATGAACATTGGTCAGGTACTTGAAGCTGAACTGGGTTGGGCTGCACGCAGTCTGGGATTCCGTGCAGTAACACCTGTTTTTGACGGTGCTACAGAATCTGAAATCGAAGCTGAGCTTGTACGCGCCTGGATGATCGACGAGGCCTGGCAGGTGACAGCAGATAAGGGTTGGGAATGGCTTAAAGGCATTGAACACGATCCGGAAATGATCCAGGATGATAACGAAGTTCGCTTGTTATACCTGGAGGAAATTCTGGCAGGTAAGGATGTTGACCTGTTTGAGATCAAAGAGAATGAAGCACTCGCTCGCAGAGCAGCGCTGACTGAATGGCTGAAATCTGAAAACTTTGACCCTGCAACAATCACTTCATTCCCGGAAGATAATATCTCTGTCTCGCAGCGTAAAGATCAGGATGATAACGCTGTGAGGGCTTGTATTTATCTTTGGGCCAAGAAACTTGGTTACGAAATCGATCGCGATCTCAGCCGCGAAGAGATTGATATTGAAGCTCGCAAAATTATGTTAGAGACGGATTCTCCAATTCCGACTCTTGGTAAGCAATTGCTTCGTGACGGACGCACCGGCGATGTCTATGATCAGCCGGTTACTATTGGTGTGATGACCATGCTCAAACTGCATCACCTGGTCGAAGACAAAGTTCACGCCCGGTCAACCGGACCATACAGCTTGGTCACTCAACAGCCGTTGGGTGGTAAGGCACAATTTGGTGGTCAGCGCTTTGGCGAAATGGAAGTTTGGGCGCTGGAAGCATATGGGGCGGCATATACTTTGCAGGAAATGCTAACCGTCAAATCCGACGATGTTGCCGGCAGGACTGCCACATATGAGTCTATTGTTCAGAATAAGCCGATTGAAGCTCCTGGTATTCCAGCAGCCTTCCGCGTTCTGGTCAAGGAGTTACAGTCCCTTAGCCTGGCAGTCGAAGCGATTATGGATGACGGTGAAATTGTCAAGTTTGGTAAAGATGATGACCGTTCTAACCGAAACCGCTTCCCAACTGGTTTGCTGGACCAGGGAGCGGATGTATTTAGCTCTTTAAAAAATATCGGCATGTAATTAATTCGGCAAACAAGTCTTCAATTTGCCGAAAGTATTGCTTGACGTTTTGAAGTGAGGCGTGTTAGAATAACTCCTCATTCCTGGCAGGCATGAAGCATGAGTCTGTGCCTGTCATTAGTGTCGGAAGCTAAGGCCATCCGTAATTTTGATGGCCTTGATTATTGAATAATTGAATTGTTATAAGTAATATGGAGGCAAAAGAAGGTGCCAACGATAAACCAACTGGTTAGAAAAGGTCGCACGACCAAAAGTCAAAAAAGCAAGTCACCAGCCTTGCAATATACGTTGAATTCGGAAAAGCAGCGCCGCACGCGCCAGCCCAAGGGTGCGCCCCAGAAGCGTGGTGTTTGTACGATCGTTCGTACCATGACCCCTAAAAAACCGAACTCAGCCTTGCGCAAGATCGCTCGTGTTCGTCTGTCAAACGGTATTGAAGTTACCGCGTATATCCCTGGTGAAGGTCACCAACTGCAGGAGCACAGTGTTGTTTTGGTGCGCGGCGGTAGAGTAAAAGACCTGCCTGGTGTGCGTTATCATATTGTCCGGGGAACCCTTGACAGCACTGGTGTGGCCGATCGCAAGCGCGCTCGTTCCAAATACGGTGCCAAACGCGCTGAGAATTAATTTGGAATGAAAGCTGGCAGACAGGCAATAAATTGCCTTGCCGGCTGAAATTGAGGAGCAATTATGTCAAGAAGAATCAAACCAGAAAAGCGGAAAACCAACCCTGACGTGCGCTTCGATAACGTGCACCTTCAGATGATGATCAACCGCATTATGCTCAACGGTAAGAAAAGCACCGTTACCCGCCATGTTTATAACGCGATCGATATGATCAGCGAGAAAACTGGCAAAGAAGGTATCGAAGTTTTCGAAACCGCGTTAAAGAATGTCAGCCCATTGATGGAAGTTCGCCCCCGACGTATCGGCGGCGCAACCTACCAGGTGCCGATGGAAGTTGCACCAGAACGCCGGGTGACCCTGGCAATGCGCTGGATCATCACAGCTTCTCGCGCTAGAGCAGGAAAATCTTACTCCGAGAAGTTGGCTGCCGAATTGATGGATGCTGCTGAAAATCAGGGCGCTTCAATTCGCCGCCGTGAGGAAACGCACAAGATGGCAGAAGCCAACCGCGCATTCTCTCACTTCCGCATGTAATTCTGGTCGTTAACAACTCAGGTCACATCATGACAGACTTTCCGCTCGAGCGCTATCGAAATATTGGCATTATCGCCCATATCGATGCCGGTAAAACTACCACTACCGAGCGGATTTTGTTTTATACTGGCAAAACATACCGCCTTGGTAATGTTGATGACGGCACAACCGTTACCGACTGGATGCCGGAAGAACGCGAGCGGGGGATTACGATTGTCTCTGCTGCGGTCACTGCTGAGTGGAAGGACCACCGCATCAATATCATTGACACTCCAGGTCATATCGACTTCACTGCTGAAGTACAGCGTTCTTTGCGTGTACTGGATGGCGGTGTTGTCGTTTTCGATTCTGTGCAAGGTGTTGAACCACAATCTGAGACTGTATGGCGGCAGGCAGACAAGTTTGCTGTGCCGCGAATTTGCTTTGCAAACAAAATGGACCGGGTAGGAGCATCCTACGAACGGACGATCGAGAGCATCAAAGAACGCCTGGGTGCAAACCCGCTGCAGATGCAAATCCCGATGGGAGAAGAAGCTGCATTTTCGGGCATGATCAATCTGCTCGAGATGAATGCAGTCAGATTTAACGATGATGCTGGCTCTACTCCGGAGCTGATTGAAATCCCCGAAGAATACAAAAAACGAGCGGCAGAGCTGCGTGAAACCCTGGTTGAACGTATTGCTGAGCTGGATGACAATCTGACTGAGAAATTCCTTGAAGGGAAAGAATTGAGCTTAAGTGAGCTCAAAGCAGGTTTACGAAAGGCTGTAATTGCTAACCTTGCTACTCCAATCTTCTGTGGAAGCAGCCTAAAAAATAAAGGTGTTCAGCTGGTCCTGGATGCTGTGATTGACTATTTGCCCTCTCCATTGGATATCCCTCCAGTTGCTGCTCAACTGGTTCGGGATGGCAGTGAGGTGCTTCGCCGTGCAGACAACAGTGAACCTTTTTCGGCGCTTGTCTTTAAAATCGTTTCCGATCCTTATATGGGTCGGCTGGCTTACATCAGAGTCTATTCAGGCAGCGTAAAACAAAATTCAACAGTGCAGAACTCCTCGAAAGAGAAAAAAGAACGCGTCGGTCGTCTGCTGCGTATGTATGCAGATCGACGTGAAGATATTGAAGAATTGGGCGCGGGTGATATCGGTGCTATTCTGGGCTTAAAATTCAGCTTTACCGGTGACACATTGTCCGACCCGACAAATCCAGTTTTGCTGGAAACGATCAACTTCCCTGAACCGGTAATATCAATCGCCATCGAACCAAAAACCAAAGCTGACCAGGACCGTATGTCCGAATCTTTGGTTAAATTGGCAGAAGAAGACCCAACCTTCCGTGTGAGACAAGATGAAGCAACCGGACAAACTGTCATCTCTGGAATGGGCGAGCTGCACCTGGATGTCCTGGTGACCAGGTTGGTGCGGGAATTTAAAGTGAAGGCAAACGTAGGTAAACCCCGCGTTGCATATCGCGAAGCCATTTCCAAACCAGTTTCTAATTTTGACTACCGATATGTAAAACAAACTGGCGGTCATGGACAGTATGCCCATGTCATTTTCGACCTCGAACCACTGGAGAACGGTGCTGGCCTGCAATTTGAGAATAAAATCCACGGCGGGGCAATTCCCAAAGAATATATCCCTGCGATTGAAAAGGGTTTTTATGAAGCCTGTGAGAGCGGACCTCTGGCAGGATTCCCAATGACTGATGTTAAATTCGTTCTTACTGATGGAACCTATCACGAAGTGGATTCCAGCGAGATGGCTTTTCGTATGGCAACAATCTTTGGCATCCGGGAAGCAGCAGAAAAAGCAGACGCGATTATCCTTGAACCGATTATGCAAGTGGAAGTGACCATACCAGAAGAGTTTACAGGCGATGTGATCGGCCAGATTAATGCTCGTGTTGGCAGCGTTACGGGGATGGAAGACCGTTTTGGAAACGCCAAGGCGATTCATGCCTTGGTGCCTCTATCAGAAATGTTTGGCTATGCAACAGAGTTGCGTTCCGCAACCCAGGGCAGAGGTGTTTTTAGTATGGAATTTAAGCACTATGCCCGTGTGTCAGACGCGTATATGAAGAAAATTCTTGGCCGGGTATACGGCTGAGTTTCAAAAGAAATCATATCGGCGGAAGCCGTTTGAAATTATTAAGAGAGAACAGGAAAACAATGGCAAAACAGAAAATCAGAATCCGTTTGAAAGCTTATGATCATCGTATCCTTGATCAAAGCGCAAAGAGAATTGTAGATACCGCAGAGCGCTCTGGCGCCCGAGTGGTTGGCCCCGTCCCTTTGCCGACCAAGATCGAAAAATACACCGTACGTCGTTCCACCTTTATTGACAAGGATTCTCAGGAACATTTTGAAATCCGTACACATAATCGTTTGATTGATGTGTTGGAACCCGATTCCAAAACTATTGACATGCTTATGCGCCTGAGCCTGCCAGCTGGTGTTGATATCGAAATTAAGATTTAAGCATTGATTCGGACCGGTTGCTCTGCTTTGTTGTGAAACAAGAGTAGAGGAATCTTTAAAACTTAGAAAATTCCGAGTACCCGTAAAGGACTCGCATTTTCGTTTTCCTGTTTGAACGGCGGTCGAGTGATCGTCGTTTTGTTTTAACGATAAGGACCAAATTTGGGGAATGAGGCGGGATCTGCGGAAGTAATCTCATCGGTGTTTGGATCTAATAAGTAAAAATTACCATCACGATGCAATATGGGAATGGAACGTTGTGCTTTGATGAAATGCTCACGCATGTCTTCAGAGAGCCAGTAGTAGCTGTCGTACTCTTTGGGATATTCGAAAAGCAAATTGTCATATATATCCAAAAACTCTTTACGATACTCCTTGCTTACCCGGTCAAGGTTGCTGATCACCCAGCAAACCTCTTCAAAATCCCAGTTATAGGTCAGCCCGATCAGGCGGTCATCGGCGGTAATGTAAGGTGAGAATGGGAATTGGCGGCAGCTGAGTGTGCGAAAGTCACGCTCACAAAAAGCAGGCCCTTTACATGCCATTAAATGCATGTAATTTGGTGTCTCGCTTTTCATTTTTTCTTTGTCGATGGGGTC
>CAZMZQ010000100.1:0-5552 GCA_964570745.1 uncultured Anaerolineaceae bacterium | reverse complement strand
GCCTGGTTCATCGGGCGAAAATTCAAACAAGTCAATTTTTCCTGGATGGCAGTTGTATTATTCACGTTTTATCCGCCCTTTGTTTTGCATTCTCACTATGTGACTGTTGACATACCACTAACACTTTATGTCATGCTTGTGCTTCTCTTCTGCTTGAATTACCTCTCGAGTAAGAAAAGCCTTTGGTTGGTGTTGGCATGTGTAATGGTCTCAATCGCTGCTTTGGAGAAGTATCCGGGGATCCTTTCTTTTGGTATCATCATTACATCAATTGCAATCAAGGCTTTTGCCAAGGATGAGCTGGGAAAAAGCAGGGGATGGCGCTTTTTCTTCAAAACTCTCATATGGAGCTTGGCAATAAGTATCCTGGTGATAATAATCCTAGCCCCACAACTTCTAATTAATTTTAATGCCACCTGGAATAATATCATCAAAGAAGCCAGACCCACCCACCTCGGTTCAGATGGGCTTGGCTGGGGCGGTAATCTGCTCTATTATCTTAAAGACTTCTACCAAAATACTGGCCTGATTATCAGCCTCATTGCTGCTGTGGGACTGGCAGCAATAATTTTGATAAAAGACCCTGTTTATTTACTTCTATTCTTTGGTGGTGGATATTGGATTACCCTTAGTTATTTAAGCCTTCACCATATCCGCTGGTCTTTACCCATGATGACAACTCCATTATTCCTGGCAGCAATCGGAACTTCTTTTCTCTGGCAGCAGACCAAACATCGTAAATTTGCCAGAGTTATGCTGTCAGCCATTCTGCTGGCAGGTTTTGTGCCGTTTGTGCTTAGAGGGACAGTGACCTCAGTGATGCTTACCTGGTCTGATACACGTAACGAAGCATTGCATTACATGGAAGAAAATGGAATCACAGAAGAAAACACCATCTCTGAAGGCTATACACCTCATAATCCAAACAACAAAACCTATATTTATGATTTTGATATTTTTGAACCAGGAGAAAAAGAATATGTGGTTCTTTCTTCGCTTATGTTTGACCGATACCAGGCAGAGCCCGATCGTTACCTGGTCGAAAATGCATTTTATGCGCAGGTCAGAAATAACCTGGTGTCGGTCAAGCAGTTTCAACCTGATCCAGTGCCCAATACTGTCATCGACCAGTTAAAAGCCATTCTTGAATACTTAAATCGTCAGTTAGTAAATAGCAACTCCCCGTACCTAACTGGTCCTAAATTGGAAATCTACAAACTTCCAGATTGACCGGCTTTCAACTTTCAACCATACTCATCAAAACGCGGAAATTACTCCCTTGCAATCGACTTTAGACCTCCTCAAGCAAGATTATTACCTCAATTATCCGCTCATCTACGCTTTAAAGCACGGAGCGGAGATCATTGGTGCGGGCGAAGATGGTGTCGCTTTGCTGATCCCCAACCCAGACTTTCTCCTTCTGGCAGGTTCCAACCCGCTGAAATTGGTTAAACAAAGGGCGAAACCTGATCTTGTTCAACTTTGTGGAAGTCAGAATGTGAAAGTCATATCAACACATTTCGAATTCAATGATGCGTTAGAGTGTCACCAACTCTATTATCCCCACCAAACCATCGAATCTGACCTTGTGTTAGAACCTCTCAAGCCAGATGATGCTGGATTTGTCCTTAATCATTATCATCGGCTTGACCCCAATGAAATCAAAAAGGCGATCTTTGAGAAACGTCTTTTTGGGCTACGTGATAACGGAAAACTCTTTGCTTTCATCGGTTTACACGAGGAAAATGCCATGGGTATGCTGGAAGTCCTGCCTGAATATCGCCACCAGGGATGGGGAGAACGCCTCGAACGCGCTCTAATTGCCAAAGTTCTTGCGATGGGCGAATTGCCTTATGGACATGTAATTACTGGTAACGAGAGCTCCATGCGGCTACAGAAGAAACTGGGCTTTGTGGAGTGCAGTGATATGGTTTATTGGATGTGGTAGCGGTTTGACCTTGATGTCTTTGGTTTGTCATTCTGAATAAAAATCCTTTGTTTCATCCAGGATGCAAGATTGACCTCTCAGTTCACGCTTTCAGCGAGATACTGATGCGAACTGTATAGTAACTACATCAATTTCCCACCCAGCCCTAAAAACTCCTGCTTAATCTTTTCAAACTCTTCCGGGTTTATGGCTTTTACTGCATCAAGCATGATCACAGCTTCAAAACCAAGTTCAATTGCGTCTTTAGCCGTATACCAGACGCAATAATCTGCTGCTAATCCACAGATATGCACCTCGGTAACTCCACGCCCGCGCAGATAGCCTTCCAATCCAGTTGCCTTCAATTTACCATTATCAAAAAAAGCACTGTAACTATCAATTTCCGGGTTCATCCCTTTTCTAAAGATTGCTTCCACTCGCTCCTGGTCCAGTTCCCTGGTTAAATCTGCACCAAAGCTGCTCTGCACACAATGGTCGGGCCACATAACCTGTGGCATGCCGCCTAATTGACCCATGTCAAACGGTCTGGCACCTTCATGCTGCGAGGCAAAGCTGCCATGGTTGTGAGGGTGCCAGTCTTGCGTTGCAACCACCAGGTCATATTCTATAGTCAGGCGGTTAATCTCCGGGATAATTATGTCTCCACCAGCTACTGCCAGTGCTCCACCAGGAAGAAAGTCATTTTGCATATCAACAATAATCAGTGCTGTCGTCATTTTTCAATCCTTTCCTGCACTTCTTTTCTAAATTATAGTCAACACTTCTCTTCAAGCTGGATTCTACACAACCTTGGTTTTTTGATTCTTTTCATTTCGAGTAAACTTAAGAAAATTTTTGTCCACCTGCAAATCTTGCAGGTTGCCCAAGGTAATTCGGGTAAAGAACACAACCATCAACGACCCAACAGGAGTTATCATGAAAACCGTTGTAGCCGGAGCCCTGGGGGAATGTGTTCATGTTGCAGGGGTGAGTAATTTTCTTCGCCTGGCTGAATCAGCTGGGTGGCGAACCATTTTTCTCGGACCTGCTGTACCAATCGAGACCTTTATTGAGGTTGCCCGCCGCGAAAAAGCCGATCTGGTTGGTGTGTCTTACCGCCTTACCCCTGAAACAGGTGAACGTCTCATTGCTGAATTTGCAGAGGCTGCTGCCGACTTGCACAGCCAGGGTGTCCGCTTTAGTTTTGGAGGCACTCCCCCTGTCTGCCGTAAAGTTGAAACTTTGGAGGGCTTTTTTGAGACGATTTACGACGGCAGCGAAAGCCGAGAAGACATCCTTTCCTACCTGCGCGGTGAAGACATTTCTTCCACTGGTGAATCGGCATATCCTCAAAGTACGATCGAACGCATTCACTGGAAACAGCCTTTTCCACTTTTGCGACACCATTTTGGTCTGCCAACCATTCAGGGTACCATCGACGGTATCTCTGAAATAGCTGAAGCAAAAGCACTGGATGTGATTTCGCTGGGGATCGATCAGGATGCCCAGGCCAATTTTTTCCACCCGGAACGGCAAAACCCTCGCAGCACCGGTGCCGGCGGAGTCCCCGTTCGCAGTGCTGAAGACTATCGCCTGCTTTACCAGGCTTCGCGCACTGGAAACTTCCCGCTGATGCGCACCTATTCCGGCACTGATGATTTCATCCGCCTTGCTGAGATGTATGTCGAAACCATCAATATTGCCTGGTGTGCCATCCCGCTGTTTTGGTTTAACCTGATGGACGGGCGCGGTCCGCTTACGCTGGAAGAATCCATTCGTGAACACCAGCATGTGATGTCATGGTATGGCGAGCGTAATATTCCGGTGGAATTAAACGAGCCGCACCACTGGGGCATGCGTGATGCTTCCGACGTTGTATTTGTAGCTTCTGCCTACCTGGCAGCTTATAATGCCAAAGCCTTTGGGGTAAAAGATTACATTGCTCAACTGATGTTCAACAGCCCGCCCAACCTCTCAGATGCCATGGACCTGGCAAAAATGCTCGCCATCCTGGAGATGATCGCCCCTCTCGAAGACGACAATTTCCACGTTTGGCGCCAGACGCGGACCGGATTGCTAAGCTACCCGTTGGAGGACAATGCTGCCCGTGCTCACCTGGCAACAAGCATCTATCTGCAAATGGCTCTGAAACCGCACATCATCCATATTGTTGGTCACACCGAAGCAGATCATGCTGCAACATCTGAAGACGTTATCGCTGCCAGCCTGGCTGCCCGGCGAAGCATTGAAAACGCGCTGGCTGGACAGGCTGATATGACGGTCGATCCCTGGATTCAGGCACGTAAAAACAATCTTATTGAGCAAACACAAATAACGCTTGAGGCTATTAAAGCAATTTCATTGGCTGGTTCTGATGATCCACTTACTGACCCGCCAACTCTGACCAAGGCAGTCAACCTCGGTATTTTAGATGCCCCCCAGCTAAAGAACAACTCCTTCGCAGCAGGCAAAATCAGCACACGCATTTTGCAAGGTGCCAGCGAGACAATTGATGAACTCGGAAATCTTATCTCCGAACAAGAACGACTAAAAGATTTTTTGAATTGAGGATTAATATGGACAAAGCATATCGTTATACCGTAATCGGCGCAGGCAATGGAGGGAAAGCAATGGCAGCTTACCTGGCTCTTTTGGAAGCTCAGGTGACCTTGTATAACCGCACTGCTAATCGTGTAGAGATCATTCGGCTGCGTGGAGGTATCGATCTGGAGAACCCAAGCGAACCACACGGTTTTGGCAAGGTGTATAAAGTGACTGACAACATCGAAGAGGCTCTCGATGAAGCTGATATTGTCATGGTTGTTGTGCCTTCAACCGCTCATGCCGATATTGCCAAAGCCGCAGCCCCCTTCTTGAGGGACGACCATATTGTTATTTTACATCCGGGTCGAACCGGCGGCGCGCTAGAATTCCAACACACGCTTTTGCAGGAAAATTGCCTAACAAAACCAGTTATTGCCGAAGCTGAGACTTTCATTTTTGCGAGCCGGTCAGAAGGACCCAGCCAGGCACGCATCTTCCGGATCAAAGAAGCAGTGCCGTTAGCTGCTCTGCCCGCCACAAACACCGCCAAGGTGCTGGATGCGATTCACCCGGTTTTTCCGCAATTTATCGATGGGGACAACGTTTTGCAAACCGGGCTGAACAACATGGGCGCCATCTTTCATCCTGCGCTGGCTCTGCTGAATGCCGGATGGATTGAAGCAACTTCCGGAGACTTTGAGTTTTATGTTGATGGAGTAACTCCTTCGGTTGCCAAGGTTTTGGAAGTGTTGGACCGCGAACGGGTCACGGTGGCATCCGCGATTGGGTTGAAAGCCAGAACCGCCCTGGAATGGCTGGAACTTGCATACAATGCAACTGGTAATGACCTTCACGAAGCCATGCACAATCAAACCGGATATTATGGCATTCGCGCCCCCGGAACGCTGAACCACCGTTATATCACCGAAGAAATTCCGATGAGCCTGGTGCCGATCGCCTCTTTTGCAGATGTATACGGTGTTTCTGTAAACGGAATTAATAGCATCATCAACCTTGCCAATTTTATCCATGGTACCGATTATCGCCGGAAAGGGCGAACCGTTGAACGGCTTGGAATTAA
>CAZMZQ010000099.1:0-5656 GCA_964570745.1 uncultured Anaerolineaceae bacterium | reverse complement strand
CCAAGAAACCGCAGGTTAGGGTCTCGTTTCAATTTATAGGCGACCAGGTTTGAACGACTTCCCGGGATAACCACCAGCTTCTGACCTCCAACGTGTTGGTTACTGACTAAAATATTGGAAAACCTGGCGGTTGTAAACGGGAAGAAAACAAACTCAGCTTCGCCCTGATCATCCAACCAGGCGATTTGGTCAGGTTGAGTTTCTCTCCTGTACCCAAGCTTGTCAGCCATTTGCTCAATCAAACCCTGGATTTCTTTCAGGTCTTCACTGCGCCTGACGGCAGTTTCGTGACTATTAATCTGGTAAACCACCCTGTTATCTTCATCAATCGTCTGAGAATATGACTCCAGAATTTCTCCTACCAGTTCATCGGGCGGGGTGGAAAAGCCGGGAAGGCTTGAATAAACATGGGAAAGCAATTCATCGAACCCAATTTTTGTGTGGCTCTGTAAAAGCTGAACAATCACAGCTTCGGTTCGGTCTGCCAGGCTTTGGGAATAACTGCCAGACCTGGCAAGCCAATATGAACCAGATTCGGGCGTCGCACCCGGGTTAAACCGTCGAAACTGACTGACATCATTCAGAGCGATCGCAAATTCTGTTTCAACCTCATTTAAAGTTTCATTTTCACCTGGGCGGTTGAGCAAACCTCCACTTACCAATTGGTCTGCGACTGTGAAGCTGAGCAAACGCAGCCAATGAGCTGGCTCTCCTGTTTGAGTGAGAAAGAATTTGCCGCTTTCTTTGAACGAACGGCGATTTTGGTTTTTTTGTTTGGATGTGTTGAGTCGATTGGGCAGTTTCCAGACGGTCTGCAGCATTTCGTTTTCACCGTCAATGCTGGCAGATTTCAACTCAAGACCGGCAGCTTGTGCGCCTAAAGTGCCGGCCAACAGGAAGAGGGTGTCCAATTCACTTGTGAGCAGCATAACCGGCACATCCGCACCTATCAACCCTGGCAGCTGGCTCAACACTTTTTTCAGCGCGACTGAATGCCAGGTCCAGTCATACCGCTGCCTCAACAAGCTGTTTCGGATGGTTTTAATGCCTTGCTTGCCCCACAACCAACCGCTCCATAAGCCTGAAAGGTTCCAAAAAGCTTGGTTACGGCGCGGGAGAGAAGTCTGTACCAGGCTGATCAACCCCATTTCTGGTTTTTGATCTAATTCGCGCAGGCGTCCTTCAAACAAGCTTATGCCGCCAGATGGCGGAACCCTCCTGGGCCATTCACGCAGTTTTACAGCCGGCTCAGGATGAACCCAGTTATTTACTCCACGGACAAACGCCTGCCATACGTTTGCTTCCTGGTACATGGGAGGTCTCAACAACTGCCTGGGTCGGTTGCGTGCCCGTGGCCAAATCCACAACTGGTTACATTGATCTGCGGCACTCAGCCAGAGCGCTTTCAGCAATTTGGTTTGTTTTTCGTCAAGGTTGCTGGTTTCAATCTTGTTCAGCAGCAGCTGAAGGGATATGAGAGCACGGGGTGAATAGAATCCGACCACCTCTTCCATCACCCGTCTCAGATGTGGGTCCTGAGCTGCAATACGTTCCAAAATTTGAGAGCGGATCAAGGAGTAGGAAGGTGTTTTCCCCTGGGTTTGGAGGGTTGCGGGAGTCAGTTCAATTTCACCTTCAAGTCCGCAGATCGTGCAGGCGCCAACTGCGGTCACAGGCTGCGAGGATTCTTCGCTCCAGATGAAAGTGTCGACTTCAAACTTGCCTGGTTCCAAACGGTCTTTACACAGCGGTCCCGGGCAATCCAATTTGTAAAAAGCCTGGATATAGTCTTCGATCGTGCTTCCATCGCGCATCCGGTTTTGGATCAAAGCGGCAAGCGCCTGGCTAAATTCCTGGGCGGTGGGTGCCGAGGAAAGCACATCCATCACAAATGCTGCGATTGGGTTATTGGCGGAAACCAAAACACGGTAACCTGCACGCGCTAATTCCAGGTTGGTGAAAGGATTTTGACCAAATGGATCGAGGATATATGCACCGGGCGAGGCAAATTTCCTCACCCAATTCGTGACCATCCCTCGGGGAACCGGGGGGAAGTAGCGTTCCAGAGGATACACCTGGTTTGAACCAGGCAAAGTCATCTCACCTGGAACCCAGGGGCTGGATATAAAGCCTGGCAGGTGTGAGTGATCCAGCGAATCCTCTCTTTCAGCTCATTCAGATCTGGAAATCAAAATCCCAAACCCATATCGGGGCAAATGAAGCTGGTTTTCAGCCATATAACTGATAACGGCTTCGTTACCGGCATACAGCAGCTCCCACTTGTTAAAGTTATCGGTAGGCAGATCATAGGTTTTGATCTTTTCCGAGAAGTTCAGCAAAATCAGGATACGCTCGCTCTCCAGTTTTCGTTCATAAGCAAGGATATCCGCATCTCCATTTGGAACCAATTCCAAAGATCCTGCATTCAGCGCTCCAAACTTACGCCTCAGCTGAATCATCTCCTTGTAAAAAGTGAGCAGAGATGCCGTTGAACGTGCCTGGTTTTCTACGTTCCGAATCTTATAATCCTTGTTCAGGTGCAGCCATGGTGTTCCTGTAGTAAAGCCGGCGTTCTCCCTGCCGCTCCACTGCATTGGCGAGCGGCAGCCATCCCTGCCTTGATAAAAAGGCCAGTAATGCTTGCCAACCGGGTCCTGGATTTGAGAGCGGGTCAGGCTTACATCCCGCATCCCGATTTCTTCTCCATAGTAAAGATAAGGCGTCCCTCGGACAGTCAGGTGCATGGCTGCCAAAAGCTTGAGAATTGCATCATCTTCACCTTTGGCAAACTTGGTCGACGAACGTTTTGTGTCATGGTTGTTAAAGAAGTAATTAGGCCAGGCTTCTTCGCCGTGCAGGGAATCCCAAAATTGGATCGTCTTTCCAAAAGCTCTTGCGCTGAATTTGGTTTCGGTATAAGCATAGTCAAATCCGGCGTGCAAACGGTCTTCGCCAATATAGGTGCGGGCATGCGCTGAATCAGCCAAAAATGTCTCCCCGACCACATAACGTTCCGGGTATTCATCCGTGATCTTCCGGATATCCTTGACCACGTCAATCATCTCAGGTTGTGAAGTGTCATACAAATGTTCATAGGCATTAAATTTGCGTAAATTAATGCCGGTGCGTTTCGGATTATCTTTGAAATCCGAATCTTTGTAATAATTATTGAAAACGTCCAGCCTGAAACCATCAACACCCTTATCGAGCCAATAGCGGAAGATATCCAGCATAGTTGAGCGCACTTCCGGGTTGCGCCAGTTCAGGTCAGGCTGGTGCTTGTTGAACATATGGTAATAATACTTCCCCAGGTTTTGGTCAAACTCCCAGCCGGATCCACCAAAATTAGATAGCCAGTTATTGGGTTTACCTCCATCGGGGTTGCCTTCACGCCAGATATACCAGTTATGGTAGGGGTTGGTGACCGATTTTTTCGATTCCTGGAACCATCGGTGTTGATCAGAGGTATGGTTCAACACCAGGTCCATAATGATATGGATGTCACGTTTATGTGCTTCGTTTAGCAGCCGGTCAAAATCCTGCAAATTGCCATATTTCGTATCGATCGTGTGATAGTCAGACACATCGTAACCAAAATCGGCATCCGGAGAGGGATTGATCGGTGAAAGCCAGATTCCATCGACCCCAAGATCCTGTAAATAATCAAGGTGCTGGATGATGCCCGCCAAATCGCCAATTCCGTCACCATTGGTATCCTGGAAGGAACGTGGGTAAATTTGGTAAATGATGCCATTTTTCCACCAAAGTTTGTTAGTTGTCATCAAATCCTCCTTAACGGAAAGGGTGTATATGGTTTGAGAATCAGTCTTTATCCGTATTCTACCTTAACTAACGGCTGTTTCTGCTGACTTGGTCACATTTTTCGCATAGTTTCATGGATGAAAAGAAATTAAAATTCTTACCACCAACTTCAAAATAAAACCAGTCTAAACCACAAATCCTGACATTTAAAAACTTGACTAAAAAAACTGTGTGTGTTAATATCAAAATACCCCAATCACAAATTGTGATTAACTCGTACTGGAGAAGGATGCTGCAAATTCAACGCAACGGACTTGTGGAGTGACCGAAAATGTTGATATGCAAGCACGCCAACAACCAAACCCAATTAGAAAATAAATTAGGAGGCTGTTTGTTATGAAGAGAAAGTTTTTGTTTTTGATAAGCATGGTCCTGGTGTTATCAATGGCGCTTGCCGCCTGCGGTACACCTGCACCCGTCGAACCCACCGACGAACCGGTTGTCGAAACCGAAGCACCGGTGGATACACCTGAAGAACCTGAGGTGGAAGAGACAGAAGAAGAACCTGAGGAAGTGCCTGTAGTCAGGACCGAACGCAAGGGCGGCTGGCTGGATGAGATTGTCTATACCGTGGCTGATCCCGCTGCAGTATTGACCCAAATTCAGGCAGGAGATATTGACATCTACGCTGAAGGTCTCGCACCAGCATTCGCACAGGAAGTCAGGGACTCTGGGTTAAAATACTCCACATCACAGGGAACCTACTACGGCGTTCTGTTCAATCCTGCTGTATATAACGACGGTCGTTTCAACCCCTTCTCGAATCGCAAGATCCGCGAAGCATTCAACTGGCTGACTGATCGTAATTATTTTGCACAGGAGATTTTCAATGGTGGCGGTAAGGCTAAGTTCTTCGCCATCACAACCGAATGGCCGGATTATGCTGATTTGGCAGATACGGTTCGCAAGCTGGAAAGCTACTATGCTTTTGACCTTGAAAAAGCACGAGAAGTTATCACCGAAGAGATGGAAGGCATGGGTGCCGAGCTTGTTGACGGCGCATGGACTTATGAAGGTGACCCGGTAACGATTACCTTCCTTATCCGTGACGACGCAGCCCGTACCGCCATGGGCGACTGGACTGCTGACCGCCTGGAAGAACTTGGTTTCACGACGATTGATCGTCAATACAAGAATGGTTCTGAAGCATCCGCGGTCTGGATTGGTTCAGATCCGAAAGAAGGGCTCTGGGACCTTTACACTGCTGGCTGGGGTGCCTCTGTAATCGACCGAGATCAGGGCAACATCTTCCAGGAAATGTACCTTCCCACTTCACAACAAGGTATTACGGTTTGGTTTGAAAACGAAGCCGATCCGGAATTCCAGACACTTGGCGATCGTCTCTACAATGCTGACTACTCCACAGTCGAAGAACGCAAAGAGATGATGGCTCGCGCACTTGAGCTTTCTTTGCAAGACTCCTTCCACATGTGGTGGATCGACTCTTCTGAGTTCACACCCTACCGCACTGACCTGGTAGCAGTCGCAGACCTTGCTGCTGGAGTTCAGGGCGCCCAGGTTGCACCTCACACCCTTCGCTATGAAGGCGTTGAAGGTGGATCAGTCAAATGGGCACAGCAAGATCTCTTTGCTGAACCTTACAACCCGATCGCTGGTACCAACTGGACCTTTGACCAGGCTGTTATTCGTGCCACCCAGTCGGGCGATGTACTGTATGACCCCTATACCGGTCTTGTGCACGGACTTCGCCTCGAAAGCGCTGACATTACAATGCAAACCGGTTTACCCGTTGGCAAATCCCTTGATTGGGTCAACCTTGATTTCGCAGACGAAATTGTGGTTCCTGATGACGCTTTTGTGGATTGGGATGGTG
>CAZMZQ010000098.1:2185-5773 GCA_964570745.1 uncultured Anaerolineaceae bacterium | reverse complement strand
AAGAGGATGTGAAGTTGATTGCGAGCGGTGGACAAGGTAGCGATGAAAAGATATCTGAAGCCAGAGCAATTGCGGATTATCTGATCACAAGGGGGATTCCTGAAGAGCGAATTATCTTAGAAGATAAATCAACGACGACTTATGAAAATTTAAAGTATTCTCAAGAAATGACCAGACATCTAAAAGAGCATCCGAGATTTATATTTGTAAGTAATAACTACCATGTTTTTCGTGCGACGTTGTATGCAAAACGCCTCCACATGAATGGCGAAGGGGTTGGGGCTAAAACGGCTGGATATTATATTCCAAGTGCGTTTTTGAGGGAATACATCGCCATTTTAAATAAGATTAAATGGGTGCTAATTACAATTTCGATACTATTCCTATTGCTCATATATATTTCCAGATAGTGGCATTTTCCAAGGATTTGTGTCATGAAATATCATTTACTTTCTATATCACTTCTTGGTGATGCAGTGAATGGTGACGCGATATCCCGTTTCCCTTGATTTGCTATCAGAATTTTTGTCTATGTTATAATTTGCGAATACACTTGAAGATAACTCTTCGATAGATGGAGATAAAATTTGGCTTTTTTCAACCCAATAAAATGGTTGCTGGGGTTGTTATCGCTTGACCTGGGAATTGATCTGGGTACAGCGAATACTTTGGTTTATGTTCGAAACAAAGGTATTGTGATCAACGAACCCTCCTGGGTGGCAATTAATAAAAGAACCCGGGAACCAGAAAAAATCGGCGCAGCTGCCAAATCAATGGTAGGGCGAACTCCCGCAAATATGGTCACATTACGACCCTTACGTGATGGTGTTATCTCAGAATATGATATCACCCAGGCAATGTTGGAATATTTCATAAGTAAAGCTCATGAAAACAGTATTGTTCTTTTTCCCTATTCACGCGTGGTGATAGGGATCCCATCCGGTGCCACCGAAGTCGAAAAGCGGGCTGTTTATGATGCTGCTATGTCTGCGGGCGCTCGTGAAGCGTTTATGATCCAGGAACCAGCAGCCGCGGCCATTGGGGCAGGCTTGCCTATAGAGGAAGACCGCGGCAATATGATCGTTGATATCGGCGGTGGTACTACCGAAGTTGCAGTGATTTCCGGTGGGGGTATCGTTGTATCCCGCTCTTTGCGCGTAGCTGGTGATGAACTGGATCAGGATGTTATCGAATACATCCGCAGCAAATACAATCTGTATATCGGTGAACAGATGGCAGAAAAGGTGAAAATTGCTATCGGTTCAGCTTATCCACTGAAAGAGGAGAAAACCGTGGATGTCCGTGGTCGTAACCTAATTACGGGCTTGCCGGAGTCGATTGAGATTTCTTCGGTTGAAATACGAGAGGCGTTGAGTCCTTCAATCCAGGTCATCGTTGATACTATCAAAGACGCGCTGGATGAATCACCTCCTGAAATATTGGCTGACTTGATGGATAACGGAATAAGCCTGGCTGGCGGTTCTTCACAATTAAAGGGACTCACTGACCGGTTGACAAACGAGATTCGAGTTCGTGTTTGGTTAGCTGAAGACCCTATGACTTGTGTTGCGCGCGGCTGTGGCATGGTTCTCGACGATATGGAAAAATATGAAAACCTGCTGGTGGGAATTGAGCGGGACCCGTTCTCCAATTCCCGCGCTTGATTTATCGCTGATAATTCCCTGCGATCCACATAGTTATGTTCTCTAAAATTTTTACAACAAAGAACCTTCGCAACCTGGTTATCATATTAGTTGTTGCAGGGATTTTGTTTCTGGCTGTTTCTGGTTATCTGACGCCAATTTTCAGTTTTTCGATCAGTCCTTTCATCAGCGCGCAAAGCTGGTTATCTCAGCGCTACCTGGCATTCAGCGATTTCTTTAATTCTCCCCGCGATATGGCAACCTTGCGAACTGAAAATGCCCGACTTGAGAGTCAGGTTGCAATGCTTCAAAGTGAAATTGTAGCTTTGCAAGAAAGAATGGCTCAATCTGACATTCTGTATACCCTGCTCGATTTTGCCCGGTCAAACCCTGAACACGAATATATCGCTGCTACTGTAATCGGTCGCGAGGTAAGTCCTTATTTGCAATACATAATCATTGATAAAGGCTCTAACGATGGACTTAGACACGGTATGCCTGTGGTTACACAACAAGGTTTGGTTGGGCGTATTGATGCTCTCATTTCTGATGCAGCCAGAATTCAACTGATTACTGACGCTAATTCTGTTGTCAATGTCAAACTTCAGACAGCACAGGTTGAAGGATTGGTGCGAGGTTCAATTACCGGTGAAATTATCTTGGATATGGTTCCGGTAGGCATCGAGGTAGAGGTTGGAGATGTTGTTATGACCTCAGGCTTGGGCGGAACCTACCCACCAAACATCTTTGTTGGTCAAATCCTTACAATGCAGTCGAGAGAAAACGTGCTCTTTCAAACCAGTTCTATTCAACCAGTAGTAGATTTTTCCAGTCTGAGTGCTGTTTTGGTGATTAAAAATTTTGACGCTGTGAATATCGCTCCGCTGGTGCCCTGAGGTCAGAATGATTTCCTTGTTAATCGGTTTTGCAGGATACGCGGCAACGCTTATGTTGCAGTTAAGTGTCTTCAGCCAATGGAAAATCCTTTCTGGCAGTGGTGATTTGCTGCTCTTATTCGTGGTTGCCTGGTGTCTTCAGGATCGCAGCAAGAATCTATGGCTGCTCGTTTTGATCATGGCTGGACTTACTAATCTGGTCTCTGCTCTGCCATTTTATATTCCGGCGATTGTCTATTTTGCAATCTACTTCGTCATGCAGCAGTTCCATAAAAGAGTCTGGCAGACACCGTTATTGGGGATGCTTATTGTAACTTTTGGTGCAAGTCTACTCCAGGCGGTCTTAACCATCGGAACAATTTTTATTCAACGTGTTGATATCGACTTCTCGACCGCCCTGGTCGAAATTACTTTGCCCTCGTTGTTACTGAATATGCTTCTGGCAATCCCGCTGCATGCCATTATACGAGAACTTTCTTATCTTGCTTTTCCGAAAGGAGTAGAAGCATGAATAATAATGAATATAAAAAACCTACCATCAACCTTGGGCGTTTTCGTTGGATCTACCTGATCATTGTTGTGGTTTTTGTGTATTACGGTGCCCAGCTGTTCAATTATCAAATCATTGACGGTGAGACTTATGTTGCCCGTGCAGAGGATAACCGCACATCAACAATCAGCATTCCAACTCAGCGAGGGATGATTTATGACCGAAATGGAATCGTACTGGCGCGCAACACAGCACAATATAACGTGACTGTAACTCCTGCTGAATTGCCTGAATCTGCTGGTGATATAAGAAAAATCTTTGATGAACTGAGCGTGTTGATTGATGTGCCCGTCAACCAGGGTGAAGTTAACGATGAAACTGCTGGTGCTTTCACCCCTTGTTACACCAACCTGGGAATATTTCAGATCGTTGAGATCGCGGAAAGTCTCTGGCCATTTCAGGCTACACGTCTGAAGTGTGACCTGGATAAAACTACAGCCATGATCGTGGAAGAAAAGAAGATGGATTGGCCCGGAATCAATATTGAGGTTGAATCCAT
>CAZMZQ010000098.1:0-2085 GCA_964570745.1 uncultured Anaerolineaceae bacterium | reverse complement strand
GGCAGCCTTGATTACCCAGCTGGATTATTGGAATCAATTTTATCTCCGCGAAAGAGAGAAAATCCTCAGCACAACCGGTGTTGTAATTGGCATGAATGCCAAAACCGGAGAATTGCTATTCATGGTTTCATACCCAAGTTATGAGAACAATCGTATGGGGCAATATATCCCTGGTTATTATTACGAACAGCTCAGTATCGACGAAGCTAAACCACTGGTCAACAAGGCTATTACCTCCGAACTTCCACCTGGCTCTGTATTTAAAATGGTTTCTGCGCTTGGAGCCTTGAACGAGGACATTGTTACTCCTGAACAAATAGTGAACTGTACCCCAACAATCACTCTGCAAAACCAGTTTTACGAGACTGATATTGGATATTCACAGACCTATTATTGTCATGATGATGCCGGGCATGGTCCTGTTGATTTTGTTCATGGCGTTGGCTATTCCTGTAACGTCTATTGGTACAAAGTCGGCGGTGGTTATCCAGGTGAGGTGGAAGACGGTGGGCTCGGGATCTGGAATATTAGTGAATATGGTGCTGCATTGGGCTACGGACAGGAAACTGGAATTGAGTTGCCTGGTGAAGCTGATGGACTGCTGCCCAACCCAACCTGGAAGCGTTTAAACCAGGGCGAAAACTGGGCAACCGGTGATACCTACCTGGCAGCTGTCGGTCAGGGTTACGTTCTTGCTACACCTGTCCAGGTAATGAATTCGTTCTCGACCATCGTCAATGGCGGCAAACACATGCAGTTAAGCATGATCGGAAAAATAGTGGACGGATATGGTAATACGGTGAGTGAATTTGAGCCGGAAGTGCTCTGGGATATCACTAAAGACCCTTTGATCCATACCTATCAGGGCAACAACCAGACCAGTGAGGTCAAGGCGATAGAACCCTGGGTTATCGAACTGGCAAAAAGAGGCATGGAGCTGGTTACAAGTTCTGAAGGTACAGCCAAGATTGAATTTGAAGGAGACCAAAACAAGATTGCAGGCAAAACCGGTACAGCAGAATATTGTGATGACTGGGCGAACAGCCAGGGCTTATGTATCCAGGGCTCCTGGCCATCACACGCCTGGTTTGCTGGTTACGCTCCTTATGACGACCCGGAAATTGTTGTTGTTGCATTCGTTTACAATGGTAATGAAGGCTCTACAGTTGCAGGTCCGATAGTCCGCAAAGTGATTGACGCTTATTTTGAATTCAAAAAGATTGATGCCGAACTTGGGGGGCTGCAAACAGGTAACTAGGGTTATGGAACAAAACAGTTTGCTCGTCAGAGGTATTCATGGTGGTGTGTTAATCACCCTGCCAGGCTTGCCGTGGTACCAACAACGGGATTTGCTTATAACCCGTATCCAAACCCAGGAACGCTTTTTTAAGGGTGGTCGCATCGCTCTTGATGTTGGTGAGACTGACTGGACGGAAGATCAACTCCAAAAACTGCTCCGGGATTTGGCAGACGAGGGAGTGTGCTTATGGACGATTCTTTCAAATTCTGTCCAAACACTTGCAGCAGCCGAATTTCATGGCTTCCCTACGAGTTTACCCGATCCCAATCGCAAGAAATCGGAAGAGACGAGCGAAATTCAAGCTGAAAAGCTGAACTACACCTGCCTGGAGAGACCCCTCGAGCCTGGAGAACATTTCATTAATGATGGTAATCTGGTTGTTTTTGGAGATATCCCTCTTGAGGCAAAGATATCTGTAAGTGGCAGCCTGCTTGTTTGGGGTGAAACCTCGGGCGATATTGAAGCGGGCACAGCAGCTCAACCCGCAACTATCAGTATTTTGAGTTACAAGAACGGAAGGATCACATTGCAGGGCAGACAAATCGAAATACCGGCTAAACAACGTAAAAACCTTGCATTTGAAATCAGTTTGGATAGAGATAATATGTTGATCAGGAGCCGTAAACCCGGAGGGCTTAAACTCTTATGAACACTCGTCAAATCTGGCAGCGTTTTGACTTTGCCCTATTTGCGGTGGTCCTCTTGCTGTGCATCTTTGGGGTTGCTCTGATCAGCACTGCTATTGCCGGAAGCCCTTCTCTTGAAGAACACCCCCAGCGGCAGGC
>CAZMZQ010000097.1:0-5775 GCA_964570745.1 uncultured Anaerolineaceae bacterium | reverse complement strand
CCAAAAGCCTGACCAGCCAGACCTACAAACAATAAAGCTCTGACGTCATCCAGCCATGGCAGTCTTACCACACCGCCTCCCTGCAATACAACGACCAGGTTGGGGTTGATTTTGGCAAGTGCCCTGATCAGTTCGTTCTGGGCTGGCTGCAGTTCGAGGTGCTGGCGATCATAGCCCTCAGCTTCATCGTCTTCGGTCAAGCCAACCACGACAACCACTGCGTCTTTTCCGTGGGCTGCCTGGCAAGCCTCAGCGAGCAGTCCGGCGTTTTTCTCATGGTTGTCGATTGCGTAGCCCCGTACATAGTCCCAACCAAGCGTCTGCGCACCTATCGCCTGGGTGAGGCTGACCAGCCTGGTGGGATTGACGCGGCTGCTGCCAGAACCTTGATAATGGGGGTTTTCAGCCAAGTCGCCGACAATCAAAATATCCATTTGTCTGTCAAGCGGCAGAATAGAGGTATCGTTTTTGAGTAAAACGCTCGATTCAGCCAACACTCTGCGAGCAAGCTGGTGGTTTTCCTGGTAGATTTCTTCGGGAGGGAATACCTTTTCTTTTTGGCACTTTTCGATCAGCTCAAGCAGTTTTTCGACCGCGCGATCCAGGTGGTGTTCATCAATCTGACCTTTTTTGGAGGCTTCGAGCAATTGATTATCCCTGAACCCTCCGCTTGATGGCATTTCCAGATCTAATCCAGCGCTCACAGCTGCTACCCGGTCGTCGACCGCACCCCAGTCGCTGACAAACAGACCCTCAAACCCCCAATCTTCGCGCGCGATCCTGGTGAGCAGGGTTTCGTTTTGACAGGCGTAGATGCCGTTAATCAGGTTGTAAGAAGGCATGATTGTCCAGGGCTGTGCTTTGCGAACAACGATTTCGAATGCTTTTAAATATATTTCGCGAAGAGCACGCTCATCAACCTGTGAATTATTGATCAACCTGCAAAACTCCTGGTTGTTTACAGCAAAGTGTTTCAGGCTTGTGCCAACCCCCTGGGCTTGCAGCCCCTGCACGTAGGCTGCAGCCAGTTCTCCACCTAGAAGTGGATCTTCTGAAAAGTATTCAAAGTTTCTGCCACACAAAGGAGACCGCTTGATATTGATGCCTGGGCCTAAAACGACGTCAATGTTTTGCAGCAGCGCTTCTTTGCCCAGAGCTGCCCCTATCTGCCAAAGAAGATCGCGATCAAAAGAGCAGGCACTGATAGCAGCAGTCGGGAAGCAGGTGGCAGGGATGCTTTCATTTAATCCGAGTGCATCGGAAGCGTCTGGTTGTTTACGCAGACCGTGCGGTCCGTCATGAACCAGGATTGATGGGATACCCAGTCGGGGGATAGGTTTTGTAGACCAGGTGTCTTTCCCGGAACCCAGAATTATTTTTTCTTCAAGGCTGAGTTGTTTGAGAAGTTCCTTTTTACTTTTCATCTGAACACCCCGGCGATCAAAGCACGCCGGTGAACAAGAGGAGGGCAATCACTAATACGATCACTCCCAACACGATTAAAAGGTAAAAATTACGTGCGGCGTCCTTATCCAATCCATCGAGTTTGGCTGCAAGGTCGGTGCGTTCTTGTGATGCTGAAGCAAGCTTCTGATAAGTAGCATTCAGCCTTGTATAGTCTTCGTCCAAGGCTTGGGCTGGTGGTCGGGCGGTGTCAACCATATGACCTAACGAATTGATCATCGGTTCCATCTTTTTTTCAAGTTCAAGAGCTTCGTCGTTTTTGTTTTTGATCTGCTTTTCCAACGCTTCTACCTGTTGGTTGAGGGGTTCCACGTCGTTGTTTTTCTGGATATCCAACAGTCTGATTTGCTCTGACAGTTCAGTTACACGTGAATTAAGGGTAAGCACCTCAGATTGCCTGGTGGGAATACGGGCTGCCAGTTCAGGTTCTGCATTACTAACCTCAAGCAAATTATGGACAAGCCCATCGAGGCGGGCGTTCAGACTGCCTAATATCTCCTCACGGTCCGAATCGTCAATCCCTTCCCGGTTGATCAAGTCTGTGCGGGTTGCCTTGATATCACGTTGTAAGATCCCTTTTTCATATGCCAGGGATTCCAGCTCGTTTTCCAGCTGCCTTAGTTCTGATTGGGCTGTTTTTAGATTGTTTTCGGTATCTTTACGCTGATTATCAACCAGCATGATTTGGTCGTCATAACTTTTTGTAACATCATCTTTTTGAGTGTGTATTACATTCAGATTATCTTGCAGGCTGCGGGCATATTGCCTGATCGTCTCGATTTGAGTTTCGATAGCTTCGAGATCTGCCCAAGCCTGGGCATAGGATGGGTCACTGACCCTTGACTTCCAGGCTTTCTGACCTAACTCGTTGATCTGGCTGATCTTGATGCGCTCTGTCTTCTTGGCATCGTTGACCAACTGCATGTTCCGCAGCTTCCATTTGCCGCTTTGCGTGCCCGCCTGAACCCATTGAGTAAGGGTTCCATTGGTGTAAAGCCAAACCAGCAAGCCGATGAATCCCAACAGTAACACCACTCCAACCACTATGGTCAACCAGTTGGATGATGATTCCTCACCTTGAAATAAGGGCAGAAAAAATAGTGAGAATAGTTTTGCGATAATCATGATCCCTCCAAGATAAGGTCGAGGATTGTTGAGATAAAGTATACCTTATGGAGGAGTGGAAAACAGCGATATTCTGCATGCTTGTTACCAAAAGCCACCTCCGTGCTATAATTTTTTGCACTGAGGTAGTTTATGAAATATCTGATCACCGGAGGAGCCGGTTTTATTGGGACTGCACTGAGCAACCGCCTGGCAAGCCAGGGACATAACGTCCTTGTGTTGGACGATTGTTCTGCTGGTGACCCGGGTGGTTTGCACAAGGACGTGAATTTCTCCAAAGGCAGCATCTCTGACAAAACTTTGTTGTGGACTCTTTTACGGGATGTTGATTGCGTATTCCATCTGGCTGCGCGGGTTTCTGTACCCGAATCGATGCTTTTTCCAAGCGCTTATAACCATGTGAATGTCTCCGGAACCGTCACCCTGATGGAAGCAGTGCGTGACACACACGTCAAGCGAATCATTTTGGCATCCTCCGGGGCGATCTATGGTGATCAAACGGAAATTCCCTACCTGGAAACATTTGAGGTGAATCCGCGTTCGCCATATGCAGTGTCTAAGCTTGCAGCTGAACATTATGTTCGTACCATTGGAAAACAAACAGGCATTGAGACAGTGTGTCTGCGAATCTTTAATGCTTATGGTCCCGGTCAGAGGATTCCACTTTCACATCCACCAATAATCCCCAACTTTTTGAAATATACGCTGACGGATGGTTCGATTGTCATTCACGGAAGCGGCCACCAAACGAGGGATTATATCTTTGTCGATGATGTGGTTAATGCAATGATTACCGCATCCAGCGCGGTAGGCGTGGACCAGGAGGTGATCAATATCGGCAGTGGTGTAGAAACAAGTATCATTGAGCTGGTTCGTTTGGTGCGGCTTGTGACAGGGAAGAAGCCCGAAGAAATCATCAATCCTCATAAAAATGGTGGCAGCGATCGGATGTGTGCTGATATCAGCAAGGCTTGTGAAAAGCTCAACTTCTTACCGATGGTCCCCCTTGAAACCGGGCTGCGTCTCACCTTGGAAAAAGACCCGCTTCTCAGCACAATCAGGAGTTAAATTGCTTGACAGATCCTTTTATCAACGACCTGCCCCGCTATTGGCACCCGATTTACTTGGCAAGCTGCTGGTGAGGCAGATTAATGGTCAGCGCCTGGCTGGTATCATAACCGAGACAGAAGCCTACCAGGGGCAGACAGACCTTGCCTGCCACGCACGTGCAGGGCTCACAAAACGAACGCGAGTTATGTTTGGGCAGGCGGGGCACGCCTATGTCTATTTTACCTATGGCATGCACTGGATGTTAAACATCGTCGCTGACGAGGAAGGCTTACCTGCTGCGGTATTAGTCAGAGCGATCTATCCATTTGATGGACTTGAATTGATGGAACAAAACCGCCCTAACCTGGCACGCTTGCCAAACTGGCTCAACGGACCAGCCAAACTTACCCGGGCTTTGGATATAACCGGGTCTTTGAATGGCAGCGATCTTTGCCAGGAGCAGAGTGGGATTTTTATAGAGGATGGTTTGAATTTTCCTTCAAACCTGGTGCGAAATACTGCCCGTATCGGATTGGGCAAGACTCCTGAACCATGGCTTTCCATGCCCTGGCGATGGCAGGTTGGCTGGTCGGACGCTGAAGAAATAATAAAAAAAGAAATTGGAATGTGATTTATGTTATTTTCAAAAAAGAAAGAGACTCCCGCTTTTATTCCCGACGTTACTCAAAGCAAGGTGACTTCGGTAATTGGGGGCGGAATTAATTGGTTGGGAGATTTGCGCGGGACTGGCGGAGTTCGCATTGAGGGAACAATTACAGGAGAAATAGCAATTTCGGGGCTGGTTGTTGTGGGGGAGAGTGGAAGGGTGGAATGCCGCCAACTGAAAGCAGACACAGTTATCGTTGCTGGCTCGGTTAAAGGCGATATTATCTGCCAGAAACTCGAAATTCGCGCAACAGGCAAGGTCTGGGGGGATGTGGTGACAACTGTTTTCAGCAGCGAAGACGGTGCATTTTTGCGTGGACAAATGCGCATGGAAGAAAACATCGCACCGGTGGAAGTTGAAGAAAGCTTTGAGAGCTGATGGCAGAGATGACAATCTCTATTCTGTCATCCTGAACGAAGTGAAGGATCTTTAGACCTGAAGAGTTAAGATCCCTCGAAAAATTGAATTAAATTGAAAACTGGAAAAACTCAAGGTAGCAGATAAATAAAAGTAAGTTTAGTTTTGCCTGATCAGGAAACATTCACAGACAATATGCTTCTACCCAGACGTTGTCCCCTCCGTGGGGATTCCGAACCGACTTTGTAACAAATGAAAAAGCAAACGGCAGGTTAAAAGAAAAAAGCGGGCGATCGGATTCGAACCGACGAGTGTTAGCTTGGAAGGCTAATGCCTTACCACTTGGCGACGCCCGCGTAGGCTCTATTTTAGTCGATTCGAGTGCAAGCTGTCAAATATCTTATGACGGTTATTCAAGAAACGAAAAGATATCACGCTCAGTTTTTCAGCAGCTCAAGCAAAATCTCGCGAGTCAGTTTTGGGTCTGCTTTGCCGCCGGTGGAACGCATAATCTGCCCTACAAACCATCCCAAAAGGCCCTCTTTGCCGGCTCTGAAATTGGCAACTTCATCCTGCGAATTTGCCAAAAGAGCTTCAATCTGAGAACGCAAGGAATCGCTGTCGGCGATCACTGCCAATCCTTCAGATTCCACAATCTCCTGTGGCTCGCGTCCGCTTTCTTCAACCTTTCGCAGCAGGCTCTTACCTGTAGCGGCATTGATCTTGCCTTCTTCCACCATATCGATAATTTGCGCAAGGAAGACCGGTTTTAAGGCCAGTTCAGACGCGGTTTTGCCCTGGTCGTTCATAAGCCGTGAGAGGTCGTTAATCATCCAATTGGCAACGACCTTGGCTTCCTTGTCATATGCTTTTACAGCAGCCTCATAATAATCGGAGAGGCTGCGCTCGGATGTTAAAATCTCGGAATCATAAACAGAGAGCTGATATTCAAGTTCAAAGCGTTCGCGTCTTTCAATAGGCAGTTCGGGAAGGCTTGCCTTGATTGCTTCAATTTCTTCTTCGCTCAGCTTCACTGGCAGCAGGTCGGGCTCACGGAAATAACGATAATCTGCCTCGCTTTCCTTCGAGCGCATCAGGGTCAGTTTGCTGCG
>CAZMZQ010000096.1:4314-5855 GCA_964570745.1 uncultured Anaerolineaceae bacterium | reverse complement strand
TGGTCTGGCTGCACGGGTTTCCCACCGATATCCAGACTGACCAATTTGCCTAAGCCGTCATCGTAAACGGCACTTACTCCCTGGTTCACCTGGTAACACTCACCCTCACTGTTCCGATTGCTTTTACGCATGATGTGGTTAAAAATTTTTAGTAGCTGCGCGCCAGTGACTGAGTAGCGGGAATACGTGTCCTCAAAAGGAAAAATCTGTTTTAGATCGCGAAGCGTCACAATTGGTCCTAATTCTTTATGTCGGATAGAACCGCTGCCGATGAAAGCCACATCGAGGCTGGTGTTTTCTGCAAAAATATCTGAAAAGAGATTTCCAATTTCGGTTTCCACTTCGCGTTCAGGATGAGTTAGAGTTCTCGCCATCCGGCAGAGCAAGGTGTTGTATTTTGCATCAACAATGTTTTGGTAAGATTCGATAAATTCATGTAATTCCAAATCCGGTTCGATGGTGTCGCTGGTAATTGGTATCAGCTGCCATTTCCATTCAACGATTGAATTGGTATCGTCGTCGACAAGTAAGTCAAAACGGCCGATTTGGTCAGTTCCAACTGCAGCCTGGGCAATCAGAATATCATTGATAACTTCAGGTTGATCCATATAGCTATGGGAATGACCCCCAAGAATTAAATCAACACCCCATTCAGGTCTCAACATCGCTGCAAGCTCTTTGTCAGATTCCAGTCCGATATGAGTGAGTAAAACAGTTAAATCGATATCATCATTTTTGTATGCGTCGCATATTTTGCCGACCTCAGCAGAGGCTTCTTCTAGGGTGATAAACGTACCGATCTGATTGTCTAATTTGAGAGAATCCATCACGGTCTCAGTTACGATTCCAATAAAAAGGATATCAAAACCGTCAATTTGCAGAATGATATGCGGTGACATAAGACGTTTGTTGTAATTCTTAATATAAAGGTTGGCATTAATTATTGGAAAATTCGCCATTTTTTCCAAAAAGAGCAAATGCGGCAAACCGTAATCAAGCTCGTGGTTGCCAAGGGACGCTACATCAGGAGCAAGATAATTCATTATTTCGATGGTGCTGATGCCTTTGAATTCAGAATCGATAATCGAGCCCTGAACCATATCGCCAGAAATAGTGTAGATGACATTCTTTTCTTCAGCACGAACCTGGTTGATATAACCACTTAGCAGAGAGATGCCGCCAATCATATGGCCCCCTCCTTCAGCGACTTCGGCTAAAAAATCTCCATGCATATCGTTGGAATGGAGGATGGTGAAACGTTTGGTGTTCATGGGATTACTCCTCTCGTCTTGCCTGGTAGGATTCCCATTATAAGCTGGTGAGAAATTTATAGCTATACAAGCATTATACAATTTCTTTTGTAGGAGCCTTGTTTTCTATTTAAATGTTGGTTGCAAAACAAACCACTAGGATTTCTATCTGTGGTTTTGAATGATGCGTAGATTTTGAAACGCAGGCTCATAATGAAGATGGATTTCAGTTATAAAACTGGATTGAAAACAAGCTTACACCTACCTACGTCAGAATTCGACCTGTTTTCA
>CAZMZQ010000096.1:1436-4214 GCA_964570745.1 uncultured Anaerolineaceae bacterium | reverse complement strand
TAGATGGCAAATTTATAGCAACAATCCGCCGATTCCCAAATTGGCAATATCAGTTTTTGTTAATTGCTGTCCAGCAATGACACGCGGGAAAATAAGGTCGAGGATCGACTTCTCGGCATACATTACCCCTCCGGGCAGTCCCATCACAACGCTACCGTCGTCAAAATTTGCCAACATATACATTGCCCCCGGGAAAACAGGTGTACCATAAGTGACCACTTTGGCTCCTGAAGCGCGGATGGCACCGGGGGTGTGATCATCCGGATCGACACTCATTCCCCCGGTGCAAAAGATTAGTTCAACGCCAGCTTTGTGAGCCTCAATGATTGCGTCTTTAATCGCCTTCATTTCATCACCAACCAACTGAACAGTCTTTATTTCAACCGGGAAACTCGCCAATTTTTCGATAACAACCGGAGAAAAAGTGTCCTTAATCCTTCCCGTTTGAATCTCACTTCCAGTAACCAGAATTGCTGCCGTTAACCTTCGATAGACAAGAACACTGAAAACGGGTGGGCTAATTTCAGCAGAAAGAGCAGAGAGTTGAGATTCTTCAATAACCAGGGGAACCACACGCATCGCGGCAACTTTATCCCCAGCTTTTACCGGAATATTGTTCTCACGGGCAGAAATCACGACATTCTCAGTCATGTTCAACTGAAATAGTTTTTGTGAATCAATGACGAATAATCCGTCACATTCGGCAAACAATTCAATTTTGCCTTCACGAGCAGTGCTTGCTCTCAGGTTATTGCCGATACAAATATCCTTAAGGATAGCAGCTGCTTCATCTTCGTGCAACATACCAGGTTCAATTTCTAAAGCATAGATTGTCTCTTTGCCCATCTCAAGAAGAATAGGTATGTCTTCTTGCTTAATAATGTGGCCTTTAGGAAAACGAACTCCTTTAAACTTATCTTTTATGATCTGGGTGTGATCATGTGCTAAAACCATTCCAATTGCGTCTTGAGTTTTTATTTGTTTCATGAAATATCCTGAATTAAAGACAAAGAGCCGTCAATATACGGCTCCTTGATGATTAGCATTATTCTTCGTCGCTGATACTTTCGTCATCTTCGCTGGGGTCAAAACCCTGATGCAATTGTTCAGCATCTGCCAGACTGCGAATAGTGTCTTCAATTTCCTGCCTAAGCTCAAGATTTTGGCTGAGGAAATTCTTGGATGCTTCCCGTCCCTGACCGAGCCTCTGGTCGTTGTATGAATAGAAAGAACCTCGCTTGTCGATAACTTCAAGTGCAGTTGCCAGATCGAGAATATCGCCCGACTTGGAGATGCCTTCGTTGTACATAATGTCAAATTCTGCGGTGCGGAACGGCGCAGATACTTTGTTTTTCACAACACGAACACGAACGCGGTTGCCAACGATTTCGGCACCAACCTTGATCGATTGCACACGACGTACATCAAGACGAACGGAAGCATAGAATTTGAGTGCATTGCCACCGGTGGTAGTCTCAGGATTGCCAAACATGACACCAATCTTTTGGCGAAGCTGGTTGGTGAAGACGACAGCAGTTTTGGTTTGACTGATCGCACCGGAGAGCTTACGCATAGCCTGGGACATCAAACGAGCCTGGACCCCCATAGTAGCGTCGCCCATGTCGCCTTCAATTTCAGAACGGGGGACAAGGGCAGCGACCGAATCCACCACGACAAGATCGACTGCACCGGATCGAACAAGCGTTTCTGCGATCTCAAGGGCTTGTTCACCAGTATCGGGCTGAGAGATGAGCAAATCTTCAACATTTACACCGCAACGAGCTGCATAAGTGGGGTCGAGAGCGTGTTCCATGTCAATAAATGCTGCAGTTCCGCCTTGTGCCTGGCATTCGGCGACGATGTGCTGGCAAATGGTAGTTTTACCGGAGGATTCTGGGCCGTAGATTTCAGTAATGCGAGCTTTAGGGATTCCACCGATACCAAGAGCCATATCCAGTGAGAGTGAGCCTGTAGGAATTGAGGCGACTTCCATGTGGGTGGCTTCTCCCAAGCGCATGATTGACCCCTCACCATATTTTTTTACAATGTCGTGCAGTGCCCGATCGAGGACAGCTTTTTTTGCTTCTTGCAGATTAGAATCTGTTGTGTTGGTTGTTTTTTTCCTGGTTGCCATAGTAACTCCGGTTATTAATTACTTTTGTCTAAATATAGCACAATTGTTCGATGCGTCAAGGTTTCTTCGCATAGTTGAAACGATTGTGTCAGGTATTGCTGACTACAAAATCCTTCGAGCTTCAAGGTAGAAACGTTTATCCCTCGCATGTCCCATAGAGAAAGTTTTTCGTGGGAGAGACCCATCTAAAATGACCGATTTGAAGAAGTTGTCTTTGGTGATCGGTGGCAGATAAAAACCAATATTTCCAGGCTCGCTGGCTAATTTGTCCAGCACATCATCGCCATGGACATAGTCGATCTCTACTTCTGGGTGATCCTGGATATAGTGATCCAAGAATTCCTGAAGGGTGCCAACCGGAAGATTGTGGTCGGGAACCGAAAACTGCAGAATGTAATGCAAGTCCTGGGTGATCATTCCAACACTCTGCCCTGACCGGGTTTCATCCAAAACTGCGTCCTTCATATCTTCGAAAGTGTTAGCAGGAAACTCCAGAATATTTGCCTCAAAATAAGCTAACAAAGCATGTCGGAATTCTTCGCCGACATTAAACAATACCCGGTGGATGGGTTCAAATTTCAATGAGGGATCATGAAGATTAACCAGTTCAACCAGGGCAAAGCGAGCAGGATGGTCGGGACAAA
>CAZMZQ010000096.1:0-1336 GCA_964570745.1 uncultured Anaerolineaceae bacterium | reverse complement strand
TCATGAAGATTAACCAGTTCAACCAGGGCAAAGCGAGCAGGATGGTCGGGACAAACTGTCGGTTTGAGCTCTTCCCAAATGGCTTTAGCTGTGGCTAATGAGTGATTACCATCGCCAACAGCGAAGAGAAGGGGAGTCTCATCGGCATCTTTAATTTCCCCATACTTTTCGCGATATGATTCTGCGCTGATGAGGTCTGCAATATTTTGAATGATGCCATTGAGCAGATCTTCATCTTCGATGAAATGTCCTGTGATGTGTCCTGAGCCTTCCATCAGGTCAAAATCGTATGCCATCGGGAGAGCTTTTCTCTGCTCAAGCACTGGTGTTAAAACCCTCATTTTAGGGTCATCATAGAGAACAAGAATATGTGGCAGCTCCAGTTGGGCGCCGCGCCTCACTTGCATACGGGGAGGAAGGCGATCCAAGATCGTGCCTTCAGTGGCGCGAACAAGCGATTTTGAGCCCTTGTTATAATCGTATTTATCCAGGTCAAGTGCGACGAGTAAACCGGTCTGAATTTCATCTCCAACCGTTCTTTCAACCAAAATGAAACCTTTGTGAGGTTCCAGGATATTGTTGTCAAGGTATTCCTGCATTTTGGACTGTGCATAATCTATCCGATCGTCCTTTTCAGGTCGGTTCAACCAGGCTTCTGGCAAAATCATATGATAAGTTGACGGGCAATCTCCTGCGAGCTTTTCAACCCGGTCCCAATATTCGGGCTCGGAGGTAAATTGATCGCAGGCGATTACCGCCCATTTGTTCAGGTCAACATCTTTTCCAGGCAACAATATTTCGGGGATTTGTATTCCAATTTTTTCAGCGGTCGTCACGGGAAATTCCTTTCATTTATCATGAGGTGAGTTTCCTTATTGTAACAGAGCAAACTGAAAATCCGGGTTACTTCTTCTCCGGTAAATACACCAAGCCAACCGCTCCGGGTCCAACATGGACGCCAATCACTGGACTTATCTCGCTGATAAACTCGTTTTTCACTTTAAAGCGCTGTCGGGCTGTTGAGGTAATTTCTTCACTCAATTTTGGGGAATCGGCTGAAAGAACTCCCAGGTAATCGATTCGACCCTGTTTCCCGAGGTCAGCCTCAGCGATTTCAAACACACGGCTGATAGCTTTTTTGAAGGTACGGACTTTTTCGAGTGGCTGAATGGCTCCATTTTGTAATTTGAGGATCGGTTTGAGGTTGAGTGCGGTTCCCAAAAAACGGGCAGCAGCACCAATTCGACCGCCTTTATGTAAGTATTCAAGTGTATCAACTACGAACAAGGTTTGGATACGTTCAGAAATATCTACAGCGATGTTCTTGCACTCCAGC
>CAZMZQ010000095.1:1466-5871 GCA_964570745.1 uncultured Anaerolineaceae bacterium | reverse complement strand
TTCCACTCATACAATTTATTCAATGCCTGGATAGGGGTAAGGGATTCGAGGTCGATTTTTTTAAAGGCATCCATGAGTGGGTTATTCTCGGGGAACAGGCGCAGCTGCTCCTTATCCTCTTTCGCATCGGGCAGTGTCGTCCCCGCTGTTGCTTCAAGCTGCTTCAAAATCTCGTTCGCCCTGGCTATCACGGTCGCAGGAAGCCCTGCCATCTGTGCTACGTGGATACCATATGAGCGATCTGCAGCTCCCGGCACGATCTTGTGAAGGAATACAACCTCCCCATCAGACTCAGTAACTGCAACATTATAGTTGCGCACACCCGGATATAGCTCTGCCAATTCGGTCAGCTCATGAAAATGAGTGGCGAACAAAGTGTAAGGTTTGAGCTTTGGGTGGCTGTGGAGATACTCGATGATCGCCCAGGCGATCGACAAACCGTCATAAGTGCTGGTACCGCGACCGATCTCGTCTAAAATCAACAGGCTGCGCGGGGTAGCGTTATTCAGGATATTAGCGGTCTCGAGCATTTCAACCATGAAGGTCGATTGCCCCTGGTGGATCGCATCCTGAGCGCCAATTCGTGTGAATACACGATCTACAATTCCGATTTCCGCCTTGTCTGCTGGAACAAAGCTGCCGATTTGTGCCATCAGGACGATTAACACCACCTGGCGTAAAAAGGTCGACTTACCGCTCATGTTTGGACCGGTGATCAGGCGAATGATCTCCCCTTCTTCAAAAACCGTGTCGTTGGCGATATAGCGGGTCTGGCTGCTTTGGTGTTCAACCACAGGATGACGCCCTTCCTGGATGCTAATTCCTTTATCAGTTTTCAGAACTGGTCGGGTGTAATTGTTGAGCGCGGCAACATCAGCCAGGGCAAGAATGCAATCCAGACGGGCAATTATTTGTGAGTTTTCCAGCAGTTGAACGGCAGATTTTCCCAGCTGTGCACAAACTTGTTTGAAAACCTTTAATTCGATCTCGTGGATTTGTGTTTCAGCGTTTAAAACCAGCGATTCATATTCCTTCAGTTCAGGGGTGATGAAACGCTCACTGTTTACCAGCGTCTGTTTTCGCAGGTAGTCTTCAGGTGCCTTGTCTGATAATCCGCGTGAAATTTCGATGTAATAGCCAAAAACCTTGTTGAAACCAACCTTCAGCGTTTTTATTCCGGTTCGTTGTCTTTCACCTGATTCCAACCCGTTGATCCATTCCCGGGCGTGCCTGGAAGAGGAAATAACCTGGTCCAGCTCTTCTGAAAACCCTTCGCGGATTAAACCAACCGAATTCAATGTTGCCGGGGGATCGTCGGTTATCGATTTTTCGAGCAAATCGAGTTCACTTTCAAAACTCTGCCAACCATCCAGCAGCGATTGCAAAGCTGGGTGGTCGTGCTTCAACATCGGTAAAATTTGAGGGATGGTTTTCAGGTCTTCCCTGAGTGCTACAAGATCGTTGGGTCTCGCAGCTCCCGATACTACCCGATTGACCAATCTTTCAAGATCGTGCAACTGCTTTAAAAGTTCACTGATCTCCTTGCGATCAACGCCCCGGTCGAAAAAATAGCTGACCGCATCAAGGCGTTGATTAATCCGTTCCACATCCAGCAGAGGTTTGTTTACCCAGTTGCGCAATAAGCGCTTTCCCATGGGTGTGCGGGTCCGGTCCAAAACCCCAAGCAGCGAGCCTTCGGTTTTGTTCTCCCGTAAAGTTTCGGTCAGTTCCAGGTTACGCCGTGTTTCAGCATCCAGAACCATGAAATCGGAAAGACTGTAGGTACTGAAACGCAAGTCAATATTGAACAGGCTTTTCTGGGTCTCTTGCAGGAACTTCAGCAGAGCACCGGTAGCACGAACTGCCAGTGGGTAGGGTTTTAGCCCTAAACCCTCAATATTGTTGAGATTGAATTGAGAGCGGATTATCGCCGCAGCACGTCCGGGCTCAAAATACCAGTTGGGGATGCGCGTAAGGTTAAATTCTTTCGCCAGCTTATCGTCTGCCAGATCAGAAAGGAGCACTTCAGCCGGGCGAAGGCGCTGCAGCTCCGCGCGCAATTGCCCTTCAACATTTCCTTCAGCCAGCTCTGTGGCTGCCAGTTCACCGGTGCTGATGTCTACATAGCAAAAACCGGCTTTGCCTTCCTGGATCATAAAACATGCCAGATAATTATTGCGACCGCTGGGGAGCAGATTTGGTTCAACCAAAGTGCCAGGGGTGACCACCCTGATCACCTCGCGAGGAAAGAGCCCCTTGTCTGGCTGTTCGCCAACCTGTTCACAGATAGCGACGTGATAGCCCTTTTCGATCAGCCTGCCGAGATAATTGTCGACTGCATGGAAGGGAATCCCTGCCATCGGGACGCGGACACCCTTGGCAACAGGGCGTGAAGTCAGGACGATATCAAGGGCTTCTGCTGTTTTGCGGGCATCGTCATCAAAAGTTTCATAAAAATCGCCCAGCCTGAAGAATACGATCGCTTCCGGATAATCTTTTTTGATTTCCAGGTATTGCTGTCGTAAGGGCGTGATTGTTTCGGACATACGGTTTATTTTAGGTTTTCGAGGATGTATTTATCAACCTGATCAAGCGCTTCAGGCAATTTAGAAGGGTCTTTACCACCGGCTTGTGCCATGTCCGGGCGACCGCCGCCTCCGCCTCCAACAATCTGGGCAACTTGTTTGATCAGGTCACCGGCTTTAAGTCCACGCTGAATCAGGTCTGGTGTAACTGCCGCAATAAGGGCAGGTTTTTCGTTTACCACAGTGCCAAATACAACCACCCCGCTGGGGTATTTTTGGCGGAATTGATCAGCAAGTGAGCGCAAGGCATCCACGTCTGCATTAGGGATAAGCGCACTCAACACGTTTACACCTGAAACCTCTCTCACATCATCGAGTTTTTGTCTGAATGCCTGTGAGGCTGCTTCAGCACGCACTTGTTCCAGCTCACGCCGGGTAACCTTCAGGTCATTTTCAAGTGCTTCAACCTTGTTCAGTGTTTCAGCAGGACTACTTTGGACGAATGATGCTACCTGGTTGAGGTAATTGACGTGTTCACGTGCAAAATGATAGGCACCCAAGCCGGTAACCGCTTCGATCCGACGAATACCAGCGGCAACTGATGATTCGGAAAGAATGTAAAAAGAACCGATCTCAGCCGTATTGTCTACGTGTGTTCCACCGCAGAGTTCATAAGAAACACGACCACGGTCGTCCACTATTTCAATTGTCCGCACTGATGAGCTGTATTTTTCACCAAACAGGGCGGTGACACCCTCGGCTTTCGCCTGATCGAGTGATTTGATCTCTTTACGGACCGGATATTCAGCTGCTATAAACTCATTGACGCGTTCTTCTATTTTGAGCAGATCTGTTTTTGAGACAGCATGGGGATAGTTGAAATCAAACCGCATCCGTTCCGGGTCTACGACCGAGCCGGATTGATGGACCTTGTTGCCCAAAACCTCACGCAGAGCAGCATGCAGCAGGTGTGTGCCAGTGTGGTTGCGCATAGTTGAGCGCCGTGAAGAAAGGTCAACCTTGACCAGGGCTTCGTCATCGACCTGCGGTGTGCCTTGCAGCACTTTGCCTGCGAGCAGGATCAGCCCGGTCACAGGTTTGAAGGTATGATCGATTTCAACCTCCCAGGACTGGGATTGGTCTGTTCCACCAGCAATAACTCTTCCTATGTCTCCGATCTGACCGCCAGACTCAATGTAAAGAGGGCTTTGAGCTAAGATCAGTTCAACCTCATCTCCAGCCTTGGCAGACCCGACCAGCTCATCATCTCGAAGGATGCCAACCAGCCTGGTCGCTGAAGAGAAGGATGAATAGGGATCATAATGAACGCCTTCTTCGGGCAGCTGCCCCTCGGCTTGTAATTTGCTGAGCACTTCAGTGTAAAATTCGGTTTTGTTGCCATTCATCCCGGCAAAAGCAGAACCCTTGCCAGAAGCCTGACGGTGGGCTTCCATCGCTTCATAAAAACCATCTTCATCGACATTAAGATCAGATTCAGCGAGGATATCACGGGTTATTTCAACTGGAAACCCGAGTGTTGCATAAAGGTTGAAAGCCCGTTTACCGTCCAGAATAGTCTTACCGGAAGCTTTGAGCTCATCGACAAAGAATAGCAACTGCGCGTTTCCACTGTCGAGCGTTTCGGCAAAGCGTTTTTCTTCGCTGGTAAGTGTGTCATTAATTAATTCCAGGTTGGCAAGTAACTCCGGATATGCCTGCTGATAATTTTCGATAACTATCGCTGCAACTTTTGCCATGAAAGGCTTGTCAAGGTTGATCGTCCGCGCAAATCGGGCCGCCCGGCGGATGATCATCCGGCAAACATAATTCCGACCGACATTCCCCGGGATAACTCCGTCAGCAATCAAAAAAGCAGCAGC
>CAZMZQ010000095.1:0-1366 GCA_964570745.1 uncultured Anaerolineaceae bacterium | reverse complement strand
GCCATTTCCCAAAAATTATCATCACGACCGCCTTTTACCAGGTGGTCTGGGTTAAAACCGGGCTGAGCCAACCAGACATCCCGGGCTTCCTCGTCATTGGGAAGGTCTCCCTGTTCGTCCACAAAATAAGTTGCGTATAGCCTTTTAGGTTCAAGTCCCCAGACTTTTGTAAGCAGCTCCCAGCTCCACGAGAGGGCTTCTTTTTTGTAATAATCACCAAAAGACCAGTTGCCGAGCATCTCAAAAAATGTATGGTGGGTGTTATCGCGCCCAACCGTATCGAGATCGTTGTGCTTACCCGAAACGCGCAGACATTTTTGCGAATCGACTGCGCGCGTGTATGGGCGGGTTTCAGTGCCAAGGAAGACGTCTTTAAATTGCACCATGCCGGCGTTGGTGAAGAGCAGGGTGCTGTCTCCACCCGGGACCAGTGACGCACTCGGAACTATTGTGTGACCACGCTGGGCGAAAAAATCGAGAAAGGACTGACGAACCTGGTTGCCGGTTAGATACATAATAAAACTCCAAAAAATGGTTTGATTAACTAAAAAATTATACCTGATAACGAGGTGGCTAAACCGGTTTGGACTGCGTTGATTGTTGAAATTGTGGTTTGAAGCCATTTTCTATGCAGACTCAGGGAGTTGAACAGAAGGCGAAATATCAAAATTTAAAACAACTTTGTTGATCAGTAAGACGGTGTCTCAGCACAAAGAAACGGACAACAAAAATTTTTTTCAACATCAGCAACATAAAAGAAACGGCTAAAAAGTCGTTTCTTTTACAAATTGTTTTCTGGAAATTTAATATAAACGGAACTCGCTTCTTTCTTCTTCAAACACTTCCCGGTCCAAAACATGCGTGGTTGGGACAAAGTTCATGAATCCACGGGTAATCACCAGACTGCTGGTTTTTGCTCCACCAGGGAAGAAACTAACACCTTCTAAAACTGCTTTGGAGGTGGTCATAACTGGTGTGACAGCAGTGGCGCAAAATACGAGGTCATCAGCAGGAGCCAGGTCGTCCAGGGTGTAGACCCGGTTGAGGTCGATGCCCATATTAGTCAAACGTTCTTTGTCCGCCTCGTCTCTTGCCTTCCAGATAACCTGCATCTTACCGCGTAAAAGCTTGACGGCAGCAGCAGCAATCACACCCTCAGGAGCGGCACCAATCCCCATGACGGCATGGACGCCGACTCCCTCAAAGCAGCTAAACACACACGGCATCAAATCACCGTCTGGAATAAGACGAACGCGTGCTCCGGTTGATCGCAGCCGTGAGATCAATTCGGCGTTGCGCGGTCTGTCTAAAACAGTGATGGTGAGCTCGGCTTTGTCGTGTCGTTTAAGCGCTTTTGCCAGTCGGT
>CAZMZQ010000094.1:3220-5943 GCA_964570745.1 uncultured Anaerolineaceae bacterium | reverse complement strand
GGAAGTTTGTTCAAATTGACAATTTGGTTTACGGGATAACGCTGTGGTCTCGAGAGCTCATAAATTGCGGATAGGTAAGGACCAGCTTCCATCTCGATATCAGTATAGCCTTCCCGATAGATAACATCCATGATGTTTTTGTTTTGCAAGAAGGTTCCCATAACCGTCACGGCTTTTTGATTGTCGAGCACAGTCCCGAAGGTCAGGTGGGGTGCCACGTCCTTTGCGCTGAAATTGTTGGCGAAAATGTAAGTGTTCTGTGAGTGTTCGTCATAAACCACTTCAGGGATAATCACATCGCCCCGCACGCCGTTCAGGCTGGCAGCTTTACCCATGATGTAAATCCCGAGAATCTCAGATACGCTTTCAGCTGTTTTGGTCATCAGATTATAGGCGGCATAGCCTAATGGATAGTCGATATTGAGGATGACGGCATCGCTTTTTGCCAAAAAACTGAGGGCAGAATCACATCCGTTGGGGATGAGACGCTGGTCAATTGTGCAAGGATCGAGTTTATCCAATTCGATTATGTTTGCTTCAACATCGAAAGAATGCTTGCTTGGAATGCGATTGATTCCCCGATGTCTTTCAAACTGGAGCTGGTCTTCGATCAGTGGAAATCCCACTTCGGTGCCCAGATATTTTTTCATAGCATAATAGTAAAAGTTTTCCGGGTTCGACGGGGTTTCTTCCCGGTTGATTTCGATCCATTCAGCCTGTAATACCGGTTCATTCTTTTCAATATAACTCAGCAATTCATCTTTTTTGCCCAAGGCGTAACCAGAAAGGAGGTTGGTGAGGCTGTGGGTGTTGGATGAGACAAAATAGACCGGTCGATCCTTTAATTGAATGGCTCGTTCCTCAATGTTTATCCACCAATTTACTGTGGCACGGCGGTAATCATTCAATGAGCCGCTTAACATCTGAATGCTGAAATCAGCACGACGTGCCCGGAATAATTGCATAGTTTCGGTGAATTGATCTCCTAATACCGTGTATAAACGAGCAAGATCATCTTCTGAAATATGCAAATGATCACCAAGCTGCCTGAAGGCATCCGGATTTGAGGGGAGAGCTTCTTCAATGAGTAACGGGTCGATAGTGTTGAGTAAAAAGTGCAATTTGTTCCATTCAATTTGAAACGCAGTCAAACAAGGAACAACATCATCAATATCTGAGCGAGAGGCAATATAACATGCCAACTTTTCCACTCCATCAAAAAAACATTTTCTGCGTCGGGCTTTAGCGGTTACTTCTTGCCAGGATTCGATGTTCGTATAGCCATATTCGGTGAAACTGTTTGCAGACTGACCCAGGATGACCTTGTTGACTTGAATTATGACTGATGGAAGCCTAAGCAGCGTATAGATCAGTGCGGAAGTGTCAGGCTGAGTATCCAGCGCATTCATGTGCAATGATGAATTTGTGCTCGCATGGACACCTTCGAGCGTACGGATATTTACTTCGTTCGTTGAACGGAGCAGTGAATAGATTGTGCGCAGATAAAGATCTATTTCTTCAGAGGAACGGATTGGGACGGTTCTTTCCATAGTTGTTACCTTCGGTATATTTTATGGAATTCTAACATGTGCACATCCTTCATGGGTCTCACGTATAATTGGAGGTGAGGAGAAATCAGATGCTTTACCTTGTAGCGACACCAATTGGAAATTTGGGCGATATGACTTACCGCGCTGTAGAAGTTTTGAGAAGTGTTGATCTGATCGTGAGTGAAGACTCCCGAAAAACCAGTGTATTGCTCAGACATTACGACATCTCGAAACCTCAAACCGCAATGAATAACTTTAACGAGAAAAAGGTGGTTCCAAAATTGATGGAGCGGTTGGAAAAAGGAGAGACGATAGCGCTGGTTACGGATGCTGGAACACCGGGCATCTCGGATCCGGGTTATCTGCTCACACATGAAGCTATTCAGGCTGGCATAGAGGTACAGTCGATTCCAGGTCCATCAGCGGTCGTCACCGCGTTAACGCTTGCAGATTTACCGATCCATAGCTTCACTTTCAAAGGTTTCCCTCCAAACAAGGAAGGACCGCGTAAACGCTTTATTGGCATGGAGGTGGATTCTCCTCATACACTTGTTTTTTACGAAAGTCCCTACCGGCTGCTCGCTTTCTTAAAAAACAGCCTGGAAGTGCTCGGAGACCGAAACGCTGTCGTTTCAAACGACCTTACCAAAAAGTTTGAAACACACTACAGGGGAACGCTTTCGAAGATTATCGAAATACTATCCAGCGAGACGATAAGGGGTGAATACGTTGTCAGTATTGAAGGCTTACGTAAAGAGAAGGCTAAAAAGAAAGAGGATTCAGATCTGTAAGGTCTGAATAGACGTCAACACCTTCTGCTTTTTTTAGTTTATCGGTTGTCAGGTAGGTTACAGGCGTAAATAAAACTTCTATTGCTACCTTAAAAATGTAATTGGTCAGTGTAAGCGACCAAAACAATTCCCAGGGGAACACATCTGTCAGGGAAGCGATGGCAATAAAAACCGCTGAATCAAGAAATTCACCCACGATAGTACTGCCAATAGTGCGAAGCCAGAGAAGCTTCCCATTGGTCAGTTTCTTCATAATTACCATTATGATGGAATTAGAAAAGGAGCCAATCAGATAACCCGAAACACTTGCTAATACAATTCCTCCGAAGCTGATCCCTCCGAGCACAGAATTGAAGGCTTCCTGTCCGACGGTTTCCATCCA
>CAZMZQ010000094.1:0-3120 GCA_964570745.1 uncultured Anaerolineaceae bacterium | reverse complement strand
TTTTCGTCGGATTTTTCTTTCTCTCTCATTGCAAATATTTTATACTACAATTCAGATAAGTTTGTAATCTGGACAGGAGCAGCCATGAGCAGTTTAATCGTAGGACTGGATATCGGTGGAACAACGACCAAGATCATTGGTTTTAAAGACAACCAGGCATTTGGTTTTGTTCGAGTCAAAGCCAGCGATCCAATAACCTCAGCTTATGGCGGTGTGGGAAAGTTTCTCGACCAAACAGGGAATGATTTGCAAAAAGTGACCAAAATTTTTGCAACCGGCGTTGGGGCATCCCATTTAGGGGATAACATGTTCGGACTCCCGACACAAATAGTCCCGGAATTCGATTGTGTTGGTCTTGGTGGGTTATACCTGACTAACCTTGATGAAGCGATTGTGGTCAGCATGGGAACCGGTACGTCTTTTGTAGCCGCAAAGAAAGGTACCGTTTCGCACATTATCGGTTCGGGCGTGGGAGGAGGGACGCTGGTTGGCTTATCCAAGAAAATGCTGAATATTGAAGATTTTGAGACTTTCAGCGAACTGGCATCCAGGGGAAAATTGGAAAGAATCGATCTCAATATTGGCGATATCACCACTGCAGCGATTCCGGGTCTCAGCCCAGACACGACTGCGTCTAACTTTGGAAAGCTTGACGAACTGGCAGAACCTCAGGATTTTGCAGCCGGGATTGTGAACCTGGTTTTTCAGTCTGTTGGAACCGCTTCTGTTCTGGCAGCGCGGAACTATGATATGAATGACATTATAATTACCGGAAACCTCTCCAGAATGGCTTTGGGTAAGGTAGTTTTTGATAAGTTTTCGGAACTTTATGGAGTGAGGTTTGTTATTCCTGACAAATCTGAGTTTGCAACAGCACTTGGTGCGTGTCTTTTTGGGTTGAAAAGTAACCAATTTAAAAATCAGGTAGAATGTTGATATGGATAGATTCTTTCTTCAAGCAGATCAAATCGTTGATGGTACGGTAACTTTTCCTGAGAACATCTCCAGGCAAATACGAAAAGTCTTACGCATGGATGTGAAGAAGGGGGCTGTTATGGTCCTGGACAACAGCGGTTGGGAATACCTTGTTCAGCTGGACGGGCTGAAAGGCAGCCAGGTGATAGGTCATATCACCAGCAAACAGGAAGGCCGCCCGGAATCCAATGCGCGCATTACAGTAAGTTTTAGCCAGGCAAAACGCGAAAAAGTAGAAATGATTCTGCAGAAGTGTACTGAAATTGGGGTTTCGGAGTTTATTCCTTTCGTTTCTTCGCGCACACTGGTAAATGAACTAAAAACGAACAGTGCCAGGCAGGAACGACTCGAGGCGATTATTCGCGAAGCATCAGAACAAAGCCGACGCTCCCGGCTACCGATATTACATCCTGCAGTCAGCTTCAAAGATCTTCTTCAGCAGACCTCAAACTGTGATCTGCGCCTGATTGCATGGGAAGGGACCCCTCTGGTAAAACGGATTTGTAAAGCTGTTGTAGCCCCGCTGTCTGTTATGGAAGACAAATCTGTGGCACTTTTAATCGGTCCGGAGGGTGGTTTTAGTGCTGAAGAGGTCCAATTGGCGGAAGAATTTGGCTATCAACAAATTTCCCTGGGTGTAAATATTCTGCGGATGGAAACAGCATGTATTGCTGGCAGCGTATTGCTCAGGCATTTATGCGATTGCTTTGAATAGGCACTAACGAACCAAATGGCGATTTGGCAGCAGGTTGCGCAAGCGATCCCGTGAATATTTCCCGGCTCCCAGGTTGTTGCCGTTTTCATCTGTCACCAATACGAGCGAACCCAATTTATGTTCCGGCAGGTCTATTCCCCGAATATCATAACCTTTCATCCAGTTTGTCATTAGTTCAGTCGGAATGGTCCAAATTCCTGTTGAAAACAGATGCCCAAAGCTGTGAAAAAAATCAGACGCTGGTTCAAAATCCTGCCTGATGAATTGACCGAGGGAAATCCCGGTCAGGTGGAACGGTAACCCTGGGAAATTCATAAACAGTGAGTTGGGCATTAGCCAGATCTTTTTACCCCGCCAGTAAATCCCTAAATTGCGTTCTTCAAGTAAATCTTCCAGAGCGAATCCATAATTTTCGTTGAAATAACTGACGATGAGCTGCCTGGTTTCCTGACTGGTTTTTTTTGCATCTGCTGGCCTTTGCGGTGGGTTTACACGTATCTTGTAACCCTCGGAAACTGGACTGAGCTTAATCAACTTTACAGCAAAAAAGCCGTTGGTCTGAAATACAAAAGGCCAAATACGCAGGGAATACTTCAACTGGGGGTCGTAGGTTTGGCTCTCGAACTGGGTTAGTCCGTAGGCACCAAAACAGCTTGCTGGCGATGTGTCTATCTGAAATGCTCCGGGGTAAGTTTTAAGCAAATCCGAAACAACAGCTTCATCTTCTTCAGGGGCAAGGGTACAGGTGGAGTAAACCAACTCTCCGCCGACTTTCAAAGCCCTGGCAGCAGAGGTGAGCATTGCCAGCTGGCGAACTGCCAATCTTTCCCTTTCGTCTGATGTGATTGGGCGGTGGGGATGGCTGGAAGAGACTCGCAAACTCTGCATACTACAGGGGGCATCCAGGAGGATTTGATCGAAAGTTTCAGGATACCAATCTCCCCAACGTTCACCTGGAAAGTTGGTAACAGCATAATTAACCGTTCCCCAGGTTTGCAAGACAGTGCGTAAGGCAGGGATTCGTGAGGCAGCTGAGTCGTTTGCAATAACAAGGTTTTGGTCTTTTCCCGCATCTATCATCTGTGTGGTTTTTCCACCTGGCGAGGCAGCCATATCCAGTGAGAGGAGCGGTCTGCTTGATGGTTTGAACAATGAGACTGGCAAAATCGAGGCTGCATCCTGAATATAGAACAGACCGAGCTTGTGTTCGATCGTCTGGCTGGGGTAAGTCAACCAGTCGGTTATCTGTTCTGCAGCCTCTGAGAATGGGAGAGGTTGGGATTGCCAGCCGTATTTCTTTTTCAGATCCTTCAATTTGGAACGGGTATCCGCAGTTTTTAACGCGTTGATACGAATAGCAGAAGGCGCATCCAGTTGAGATTCTTCCATTAATTGGGCAAATTGCTCGCTGCTCAAATAAGGGCGATATC
>CAZMZQ010000093.1:0-6043 GCA_964570745.1 uncultured Anaerolineaceae bacterium | reverse complement strand
AATAAAAAGTGAGGTTGATAATGAAAATAGCAATCGGCTGTGACCACAGTGCGTTGGCGCTTAAAGAAACAATCAAGAATTACCTTGAAAGTCGTATGATCCCTTTTGAGGATTTTGGTGCTTTTACGTCAGAAAGCTCTAATTACCCCCGCATTGCTGAATTGGTTTCAAAGGCGATTTTATCTGGACAGTTTGATCGCGGGATTCTCATTTGTGGTACCGGGATTGGAATGTCTATTTCAGCGAATAAATTCCCTGGAATTCGCGCTGCTGTCGTGAGCGAACCTTACTCCGCCATCCTCGCCCGACGACATAATAACGCAAATGTTCTTTGCTTTGGTTCCCGTGTGGTAGCTGGCGGGCTAGCAACGCTGATCACCGAAGGCTGGTTAAATGCATCTTTTGAAGGCGGACGCCATGAACATCGTGTCGATATGATCTCGCGTATCGAACAGCGTAATATGCTTCATACAGTTGAAGATTATGATGAAACCTCAACAGAATCTGCGGAACCAACTGAACCGGAGGCGGAACCTCTGAATTAACCAGAGGACTTAACTTTGGGAAGTGGCAGGAGGTATAGCCTTCTGTGTGAATAAATAAAAACTAATGGAGGAGCTATGAAATACAAAGTTTTTGGTGATAAATTACCCGGACTGACCCTGCAACTTGATGCAGGAGAAAGCATCTACACGCAATCGGGTGGTATGAGCTGGATGACTGACAACTTCCAGATGGAAACTAATATTCGTGGCGGTATGATGAAAGGGCTTGGTCGTATGTTGACCGGCGAATCCCTTTTTATGGCAACCTACACATCGCAGGCAAACGGTGCAGAGATCACTCTCACATCAGCGATGCCTGGCGAAATTCGTGCATTACAGCTGGATGGGCAAAAGCAATATATCGCTCAAAAATCAGCATTTCTGTGTGCTCAACCCGGCGTTGAATTGTCGACCTACGTTACCAAACTGAAAACTGGCTTGTTTGGAGGTGAGGGTTTCCTCATGCAGCGCCTGAGCGGTGAGGGAATGGTTTTCCTCGAGCTGGACGGTTCCATCGTGGAGATCGAGTTACAGGCAGGTCAGCGTGTCAAAATTGACACTGGCAACATTGCCTTTTTTGAAGCCAATGTGAAATATGATGTTGAGACTGTCAAAGGTTTCACCAATATCCTCTTTGGTGGAGAAGGGCTATTCCTGAGTGTTTTGGAAGGTCCGGGCAAAATATGGCTGCAATCCCTGAACGCAGCTTCATTTGCAGGCCGGTTGATGGGCTTTATGCCCAAAAAGAGTGGATAAGCTTTTTTGAATCCTAGATATTCGATATTCAGAAACCGGAGTAAAAAATGTAGTGCACTCCGGTTTTTTTATCCAATCCTGGCTTGCCTGGTCAGATCTCTTACCATGTATAATTCGGTCAATTCAAACCCCCTCGCTGCGTAATATTCCCGGGTACCAACCGCAGAAATCACAGCAAGGTTTTTGTAACCCTTCGCCCTGGCGATCTCGGCAGCCTTTTCAATCAGATTGGTGCCCAATCCGCGGTGCTGTGCTGAGCCAGAACCTTCACTACCTACCTCAATTGATTGCCCGTAAACATGCACTTCACGAATGATTGCAGCATCTTTTAGGTCGTCCATAGGGAAGTATTGCTTTTTTTCTGGCAGCGACAGCCTCAAAAATCCGACAATGCGATCATCCTTGGTATTGAAAGAAAGGAAATGTTCTTCCGCCCAACCAGCGCTGTAGATCTGGTCATCCAATACCAGATCGCTGCCATCTAGTTTGCCTTTTCGGATTTCGCGACAACGGATACACTGGCAGACTGTTCCACGTTTTTCCATCTCAAGTGAGACATCCTGACGCAGGCTGGTGTTGCGGTTGCCTTCGACAACATGTGTTGAAGGGATGTCGCGAATAACACGGTTAATCCGGCAAAAACGAGGAACCGTTGGCTTGATATCTGCCAGAAGATCGATCAGTTCATTTTCCGTGTAGGGTTTATATTCGCCGTGCTGCCAATATTGGTATAGCTCAGAATTGCGCAGCAGCTGGCAAGGGTAGATCTTCAGTTCATCGGGGTTGATCCCACCTTCCCGCCAGAGCCGGGCGAAATCCTGCCTGTCAGAATCGGGTGTTGCACCCAATAGATTAGGCATCCAATGCACCACAACCTTATAACCTGCCGCTCTAACCAGGCGGATCGCCTCTTCAGCTTCCTGTGCGCTGTGCCCTCTACGGTTGAGCTCCAAGACCCGGTCGTCCATGCTTTGGACGCCTATTTGCAGTTTGGTGACCCCCTGCCTGCGCATTTCAATGAGATTCTCAACAGTGATCAGGTCGGGTCGGGTTTCGATCACCAGCCCCACATTGCGATGGCGCGCCTGGCTGTTGGTTTTTTGCACCTCAGCAAGTCTTATCTCGCCCTGATCATCGTTGGGGTTTTCCTGGTTAAGTGCTTCGAAACAGCGCCGGATGAACCATTCACGGTATTGTTTGGGGTATGAAGTCCAGCTGCCTCCCAAAATGAGAAGTTCAATCTTGTCGGTTGGATGACCAACTTCGTGAAGCGCTTTCAAGCGGGATGAAACCTGTGTGTAGGGGTTGAAAGCGTGTTCAACTCCTCGCCTGGCACCGGGTTCGTCAGAGAGATAGCTTTGTGGCAGCCCCTCTTCAGTAGGGCAAAAAATGCATTCGCCCGGGCAAGGGTGTGGTTTGGTCAAAACCGTAATTGTGGTTACACCCGAAAGCGTGCGGATGGGTTTCATGCGAATTTTCGCAAGCAGACCAGGGTCATCCTCCCATTCTCCCGAGCTTACCTTTTCACGATAAGCAGAAACCAAAGCATGCTTGGCCAAAAAGCCTCTGCCCCCAGGTAATGGATTTGAACGCTGTGCTTGGCGTGGGTCCGCTCCCTGCATGATATCTTCGAGTATCTTATTCGCCAGCGCCATATCTTCGTCAGAATATTGTCTTTTCTTACGCCAACGTTTTCGTTCTTCATCTGTCATAATGGTTATTCTACATCAAGGAGCGGTGGAATCCAAATATGGATTTTTACCCTAATGAGTTGATAAAAATCTAATGTCACATTGTGAATTATGGGCATGATTTGCTGCTTAGGATTTTAAGTCGTAAGACGAAGGCTATGGGCGGGTTTAGCTGATTAGTTGAAATTCCTAAGCTTACGTATTGAACCCGCCCGTACAGATATGATAAGTAATTAAGAAATCCTCGCATATTGAATCCACCAGTTCCGACCTTTTCCAATCGAATAATTTCCATCATATAAAAACACCGTACGGGGGGGTCCCAATCAAGAGCTCAAATATTCCCTGACCTAGGAAGACCCGCCCAACTCAGGAACGACGGAAATGATTTGAAAACGGAACAGGACAAGTACTGCTCGCTGCGCGCTCAGCATCATGACCACGTTTCTTACGACACGATCACCTTGTCGGATTGGAATTATGAATTGTAGGCAGGTTTTACTGGGTGGATCATGACACAAGGCTCACATATTGAACCCGCCCGTACTTGTATCTTGGGCAATGTCAAAGCATTCACGTCCTGAACGCGGTAAAATTATTGCGATGAAACCGGAAACTATAGAATTTCTACTGAACTTGAATCGGGACTTTTACGACACCTATGCGAAGTCTTTTTCTTCCACCCGCTTTACCATTCAGCCTGGAATTCACAGTTTGGTTCCGCAGCTGCTGGAAGTTGATAGCATCCTCGACCTCGGCTGCGGCAACGGCAACCTCGCCAAAGTTTTAGTGGATCAGGGCTTCAAGGGAGACTATCTGGGTTTGGATAACAGTTTATCTCTCTTACAAGAAGCTACAAAAGCTCTCCCAGAAAATGCAAGCGATCGCTTTGTTTTCAGGCAGCAAGACCTCTCTGCCCCAATTGATGCCTTGCCAGGCCAAGCTGGCATTGATGTGATTACCTGCTTTGCAGCGATCCATCATTTTCCAGCTAAACCCTTTCTCGAACAGTTTTTCCGATTTGCAGCGCAAACCTTAAAAGAGAATGGCAGACTTTTTCTCTCAACCTGGCAGGTGAAGAACAACCTCCGCCTCAGGGAGCGCATTAAACCTTGGTCAACATTCGAATTAAATGACTCAGACTTCAGCGAAGACGATCTTTTACTAGACTGGCGTGCAGACCCCAGCCAGCCAACCCGGTTTCGTTATGTTCACCATTATGATTCAAAGGTATTAAGAAAATCCGGCCTATCAGCCGGACTTAACCTGAAAAATGAATTTTATGCTGATGGCAAAGAGGGCAATCTGGCTCTATACCAGGTCTGGCAGAAACCTTCGACTTAGCCCAGCGCCAGATCCAGCAGCATCATGATCGCAAACCCGATCATCACACCAATAGTTGGAATGTCGGAATGTCCCTGAGCAGCTGATTTTTTTGATTCAGGGATCAATTCTTCAGCTACGACATAAATCATTGCCCCGGCTGCAAATGAGAGCGCATAAGGGAGCAAACCCCGCATCATTGATACCGCCCAAACACCGAAGAGAGCAGAGATTGGTTCTACGATTCCTGAAAGTTGGCCAAGCATAAAAGCCTTTCGCTGGCTGACTTTTTCTTTCCGCAGTGGAAGTGAAACTGCCAATCCTTCGGGGAAGTTTTGGATGCCGATACCCAGAGCAAGGGCGATCGCTGAACCTAAATACCCGTTTTCGAGCCCTGCACTCGCTACACCGAAACCAACTCCAACTGCCAGTCCTTCAGGGATATTGTGGAGTGTGATCGCCAGGACCAGTAAAACGCTGCGCTGCCATGAACTTTTGACCCCTTCCGGGCTTTTTTCACCTCGGTGAAGGTGCGGGAGCACTTTGTCAACCGCATATAAGAAACCGCCTCCAAACAAAAAGCCGACAACAGCAGGCATCCAGGCGGGCACTGGTCCGCCTTCAGCCAGCTCCACAGCCGGAGCTAACAACGAGAAGAAGCTGGCAGCTATCATCACCCCAGAGGCAAATCCGAGCATACCGTCCAGAAGTTTTTGATTAATTTGTTTGCCCAAAAAAACTGCAGCGGCACCAAGGGCGGTCATCCCCCAGGTGAATAAAGTGGCAAGCAGGGCTTGTAAATAAGGATTAAGGTTTTCAAGAATTTCGATCATTAATAACTCCAGCAAATAGATTGCTACCATTATATCGATTTTTATTTTAAATTTCTCGTTGTAGAAGTCACAAAACCGCAGTTGATAATTTAAATTCAGGCGGAAAGAACGGACCTTTTCGTACTACAATTGAGATATGAATCAAGTTGAACTGATAGCCAGATTGCGACTAAGTTTTCAGCTTCGCCAGGAAGAAAAATCGTTGGCAGATTGTGAAGCTTATCGCCTGTTCAATGGTTTCTTTGAAGGTCTGCCAGGTCTGGTGATCGATCGCTATGCGAATACGATTGTGATTAAAAACCATAATCGCCAACCGGAAACCCAAAAAGATTCCATTGAACTAATCGTTCAATTCCTGACGAATGAAATGCCGGAAATTGACTCGATTTTTCTCAAAACTCGCCATTCGAATGATCCTGAAGAAAGAAAAGGGCGTTTTTTACGAGGACAGACCTTGCCTGTTGAAATTAAGGAGCATAACGTCCATTACGCTCTCGATCTTCGCCTGAACCAGGACGATAGCTTTTACCTTGACACCAGGAATCTGCGCACCTGGCTGCGACAGAATTCACAAGGGAAACGGGTGTTGAATTTCTTTGCATACACCGGTTCACTGGGGATCGCTGCCCTGGCTGGAGAGGCTGCCGAGGTTCTTCAAACTGATTCGAATAATGATTTTTTAGCCCTGGCTGAACGGTCGCAGAAACTCAACCGCTATCCTGACACAATGCGGATATGGAAGAGCGATTTTTTCAAGGCTGTTTCCAGGCTCAAGCAATCCAAAGCTCTTTTCGATATCGTGATCCTTGATGCGCCTTTCTTTTCTCAATCCCGTTTTGGCGGTGTTGATTTGCAAAATGAAAACATCTCTCTGATCAACAAGGCTCGTCCGCTG
>CAZMZQ010000092.1:1591-6227 GCA_964570745.1 uncultured Anaerolineaceae bacterium | reverse complement strand
TAACTGGTGTACAAAAGAGAAATGGAAAATTTTACTAACTCAGGAAACGATTCATATCCGGGCGAAGATAATGCCCAGCCTCCTAGTCAGGCTGAGCTAACCATTCTCTGATTCTGATTGCAATATCATCCGCAGCCAGGGTCAGAGAATCAAAATCTGACCCTTGGAATCGCTCCTAACAAAAAAAGGCGAGGTGCTGGATGATATATTTAAGCAAACTTCTCAATCAAAAAGTCTGGGATGTTTTTGGACGTGTTGTCGGACGGCTGGAAGATGTTCTGGTAGAACATACAGAACAATCCATGCCGCCGATAATTGCGATTGTTGTCAAAGGATCAGATGGCGGTGAGGAATTAATCAAAGCAAGCAGCCTGGTTACGCTTTGGCCATCGATCACTCTCAACACCCGCAAGGAAGAACCGCTCATCTATCAACCCGATGGGCACGAATTACTTCTTAAGCGGCGTGTGCTCGATCAACAAATTGTCGATACAGAAGGTAAACGTCTCGTCCGGGTAAACGATTTACAGTTAGCACGAAAAGACCACAGCTTTTATCTCACCGGTGTAGATGTTGGTGGGTTTGGACTGATTCGCCGCCTTGGTCTGGACAATTTGCTCAAATTTTCTTCGAGGCTCGTAAATAAAAAACCAAAAATAAACGTTATTCCGTGGGAAGATGTTGCTTCAATAGAACACGACGATCCGCTGCGTCTCAAGGTTTCACGCGATCGATTGGTGCAGATGGAACCGGCAGATATCGCAGCAATTCTTGACGATCTCGACCATCACACCAGCAAAGCCTTCCTCGAAGGCTTTACAGATGAACAGTTGGCAGATACATTGGAAGAAAGTTCTGCCGAGATCCAGCAAGTAGTTATCACTCACCTGGAACCAGAAAGAGCCGCCGACATCCTCGAGGAGATGCAGCCAGACGAGGCTGCTGACATTCTGGCAGACATGGAAGCAGTAAAAATTGAAGAGTTGCTCAACCTCATGGAAGATGACGACGAGCAAGATATCCGCACTCTTTTACGTTATCACGAAAATTCGTCGGGTGGGATAATGACAACCGAGTTTGCCTGGGTTCCTCATACAATTAATGTTGGAGAAGCTCTGGACCATTTACGCACAAATGAAGATGCCCTTGAAGATGAATTTATGTTCTATGTTTATATCCTGGATGAGAACGAACATCTGAAAGGGGTGCTTACCCTGCGCGACCTGGTAACCTCCCCACTCGAAAAACCACTTTCCGATTGGTTTGATGAGCATACAGTTACTGTTTCACCATACGAATCACAAAATGAAGTTGCTTACCTGGTGGCAAAATACAACCTGATGGCAGTACCAGTAATCGAACCTGAAACAAATAAAATGATTGGGATCGTAACTGTTGATGATGCGCTTGACACAGTGCTCCCAACCGCCTGGAAAAAGAAATTACCGCGTTTCGCAGGGAGATAAGATGAAAAAGAAAACCCTTCTCCCTCTCTGGCTTAGAAAAATTGGAATGCTGCTGGCAATTTTGGGACCAGGTTTAATCACAGCATCAGCTGACAATGATGCCCCGGGAATCGCCACTTATTCTGTCGCTGGTTCTACGTATGGTTATAGCCTTTTATGGTTGATTGTTGTAATTACAGTTGGTGAGGTTGTGGTTCTCGAGATGGCTGCACGCATGGGGGCAGTAACAGGCAAAGGCACAGCCGACCTGATCCGCGAACGTTATGGTGTAAAAATCACCACTTTTGCAATGTTCGCGCTCTTTATAGCCAACCTGGGCACCACCATCGCACAGTTTGCGGGTATTGCTGCAGCAGGTGAACTTTTCGGGATAAGTAAATATATCAGTGTACCGATAGCCGGAGTTTTGATGATCGCATTAATTCTTCGGGCAAATTACAAGTATGTCGAAAAAGCGCTTTTGCTGCTTTCCCTGGCATCACTCAGTTATGTTGTTGCGGTTTTTGTGATTAAACCAGACTGGGCAGCTGTCGGACAAGGGCTCATCAAACCGACATTTATAATGGATGGTGATTACATTCTGACCATCCTGGCAATTATTGGAACAACCATTACCCCCTGGGCAATTTTTTACCTTCAGGCATCAATCGCTGATAAGGGCGTAGAAATGTCTACTTACAGCGATACCAGAATTGATGTCACTTTTGGAGCTGCCTGGGGCAATGTGATCTCCGCTTTTATCATTATCGTGACTGCTGCAACGCTCTTTCAGGCTGGGATAATAGTCGAAGATGCCAAAGACGCTGCAATGGCGCTTGAACCCCTGGCCGGGAACTGGGCAGGCATCTTGTTCGCAACAGGTCTTTTAGGAGCTTCTTTACTGGCTGTTTCCGTTTTACCACTCTCGACTACCTATGCAATTTGTGAAGCCTTCGGGTTTGAACGCGGGCTAAACCGAAGCCCGAAAGAAGCTCCAGTTTTTTATGGCAGCTTTGCCCTGATCATGTTCGTGAGCTTGGTGATCGTTTTGATTCCCGGTATCCCCCTGTTTCCAATCATGATCCTTTCTCAGGCGATGAACGCGATTCTGCTCCCCGTGCTACTTTTGCTAATCCTCAAACTGGCGAACGATAAGTATATTATGGGTGAGTATCGCAACAAAAAAGTAGTGAACATACTTTCCTACGGGATCACTGCGCTGATCATAGTTGTGACAATTTTCTTAATACTTGAGCCTTTTTTGAAAATGTGAAACAGAAACGATTATTCTGACAACAATGTAGAGGTGGGTTTTGACCTCACCTCTACAAACTCTCCAGGTCGAAAGAATCTAACTTATTATTTGCGCAAAAACCCAACAAGACTTTCGAGATCAAAAAATTCTCTCTTCACATCCCCCACTTCAATTTCCCAGACAAAGCCTGTCTCAATTGGGATTATGGATATGCATAAGCCTTTACATGCTTCATGGTCTTCGTTAACCGAATATCCTACTCTCTCCAACGCCCGTTCAGTCCAGACACGCACTTCCCCATCACCTCGCAGGCATACTTCCCCCGCATAAGTACCGGTCACCGAAAAATGACCGTTCATCAGGTCAAAACTAATCCGGTCACGAGCAAATATCCTTTGAAAATCACCACTCAAGACCAAATCTTCGGGTGCCCCCTGTATAATTGCGCCATCAGGCGACATAAGCCAGAATCTGTCAGCACTGCGCAATGCCTGGTCCAGGTCATGTGTTGACGTTAATACAGTCTTTCCATGCTTAGTAACCAGTTCATGCATCAGGTTCATGATGCTAACTCGTCCTGGTAAGTCCAGATAAGCAGTTGGCTCGTCCAACACCAGGATCCGCGGTTCCTGAGCCAGCGCCCGGGCAATCATTACCTTTTGGCGCTCGCCATCGCTAAGACGATGTATCATTCGTTCTTCAAAACCGAGCATACCAACCATAGCCAGGGATTCGCGCACAATTTGCCAATCGTGCTCAGTCATTCTGTCAAACATGCCTGTAAATGGAAAGCGACCCATCGCCACTAACTCGTTAACCGTCATGGCACCAACTTCAATCCGGCTGGTCAGCACGACGCTAACTTCATTTGCTAATTCTTTGCCGCTGTATTTCTGTAGTTCTTTGCCATTCAGGCAAATTTCGCCCCCCAAAGCTGGTTGCAAGCCAGTTAAAGTTCGCAGCAAGGTCGATTTTCCGGCACCATTAGGTCCCACTAAACAAATAAACTCACCTTCGTATAAATTTAGATTCAGATGATCAGCAACAATTGTTCGGTGAGGTTTGCCATTGAGATAGCCAATTTTAAGAGATTTGATCGAAAGCACGGACTTTTTCATACGTTAAAGGTTGAGCGTCCTTTCTTGCCAAGAACTACCCAAAGCACAAAAGGTGCACCGAAAAAGGAAGTAACAACATTAATAGGTAAGATGTATTGACTGCCAGGCATTTGTGCAATCATGTCGGCTGTTACAGCGACAATTGCCCCAATCAGTAAGACGGCAGGAATGAGTGTTTTATGGTTGGCTGTCTTGAACATGTTTCGGGCAATATGGGGAACAGCAACGCCGATAAAGCCGATTGGACCACAGAAGGCGGTGACAACTCCTGCCAATAAGGAAGAACTGACCAATATCATTAAACGCATTTGTTTGATGTTTAAACCCATCGATTTGGCATAATCTTCGCCTAACAAGAGCGCGTTTAAACCTTTTGGCATTAATACTAACAATAATATTGCAAATAATACAACGGGGATCATGACCGAAAGCTCTGTCCATGTTACGCTGGTGAAAGAGCCAAAAGACCACATGCTGTAAGCTTTAACTTTTTCAGGAGCGCTAAATGAAATTAATAAACTGACCAAAGCTCCGGTTGCATGGCCAAACATTAAGCCTAAAATTAAGAGCGTTGTTGGTTTTTGTACTTTTCTTCCAACAAGCAAAATTAAACCCATTACAATAGCCGCTCCGATGGAGGCGGCGATAACCAAACCAAAGCTGCCCAAGGCAGTCAAGGTCGGAATAAATAGCCCACCAGCCATGCCAACCCCCATAATTGCCAGGGCAACACCCAGACTTGCGCCGGAATTGATGCCCAGGATATAGGGGTCTGCCAAAGGGTTGCGGAACATGGTTTGCATTTGAAGGCCGGCAGC
>CAZMZQ010000092.1:0-1491 GCA_964570745.1 uncultured Anaerolineaceae bacterium | reverse complement strand
ACTTCGCCACTCTTATATGCGTCGAAATCAGCAAGCCGTTCGTCCATGGCAGCAAGAGAGGCTAAATCGGCAGCCATACCAACGTTAATCCAAACATTTGCCTGATTGGCGCGTTCGAATACAGTTTCGAAATCAAGGTATTGAGAATAATAACCGGGAATATCATTGAACAAATATTCCGCTCCAGCATCTTTCAGGAAAATGGTCGAATAGCTATCCACACCGGGCATACTCCAGGAACCTTCGTACGGGGTGTTGACCAAAACGGTTTTCTTTTCGGTCAGGTCTTTGGTGAGGGCTTTGGCAGCTTCGTATCTTTCGACCATAGCATCAAAGATTTCGCCGATTTCAGCCTCTTTGTCATAGAAAGCGGCAATGAATTTGCCCCATTCTGCACGACCGAGAGGGCTTTGTTCAAGGTAATCTGCATTGATGATAACCGGCAGACCAGCGGCTTCGAGAGCGGGATGGGTATCCCATTCGGAGCCAAATGCGTTTGCCATGATCACGTCGGGACTAAGCTCGACAAGTTTTTCAACGTCAACCATGGAACCACTGCCAACGGTTTGAACCATACCACTTTCAACCCAAAGAGGGATAGTGGGGTTATAGGTGTAATCAGCACTGTCGACTGCCACTAGGCTCGCAAGTTCGTCGATTTGTTCCAGGAAGGGCAAGAAAGTGGTGGAAAGGGAAACAAAGCTCTTGATTGGGGTATAAACAACCAAAGCATTGCTCAGGTCGTCGCTGACTTCGGTAGCTTCGGGAACCAGAGCGTATTGGAATGGCTCGGAGGCACCTTCCCAGGGGGTGGTAACGGTCAGGAGTTCGTAGCCATCTTTATATTCCAGGGTGAAGTTTTGGGCATAATCGATGGTTACCTGTTTTTGAACGACAGGCTCTTCGACCACAGGTTCTTCGACAACCGGATAGGCTTCGTCGATGGGTTCTTCGACCACGGGATCAACAACGACTGGTACTTCAACCACAGGGTCAATAACTGCAGCTGGTGCCTGGCAGGCTGATAAAACTAACATGATAGTCACTGCCAGAAGGGTCAAGATTTTTTTCATATTCTCCTCATTTCTAAAAAAATCAACCCCTTCTGGATTAGAAAGGGTTGAGAATATGAGCATATCTCACCCACCCTCTTAATCCGAGAAGGTCATTTGGGTTTTCCTGGGGGTGGCTTCCTGACTCATCTTGCGACTTACAGTTGCGGTACAGTGCTGGTCTCACACCAGCTTCCGCCATTACACCCTGGCATCCGGGCATCGGGTTACCCCAGGTTTTTAATTGTATTCATATCTTAACATCTGAAATGTGATAAGTCAATATTTTTTCAAATGATTAGAATCATTTCCTTCCTAATTATGGCCCAACAATGTTTTCTTGTTTGATAGTTGCGTCCAACTCACCTAACGACTTAAGCCGGGAATACAGGTCCTCATCATAACCATAATAAAAGTCCGTCGGATTAGCACCGTTGTT
>CAZMZQ010000091.1:1904-6229 GCA_964570745.1 uncultured Anaerolineaceae bacterium | reverse complement strand
ATGATGGGGATATCAATTTCATCCATCGCGCTAAAAAGGGCGCTTTCTCTCAGCAACTGGAACAGGCTCTCATTTGTTGCGGTCATTTCTTTTTTGTACCTTCAGCCAGTTTTTAGACCTGACTTTCTTCACTCAATTCTATAGCAGGGCTTTTGCTTGGTTCGCTGCGTTCGGCAACAAAGGAAAGTTCCGTCTGGTCATTGTCCTTGATGACCCGGACCAAATCGCCTTGTTTAAAATGGCCTTCCAGAAGTTTAATGGCGAGCTTGCTTTCAACATATTTTTGCAGAGCTCGCTTTAGCGGCCTGGCGCCAAACAAAGGATCGTAGCCCTGTTCTGCCAACCAGACACGCGCACTTTCGTCGATAACGAGATCAACACCATAATCCTTAACCCGATCTTTGATCTCTTTAACCTGCAGATCAACAATTTTTACCACATCATCTTTAGAGAGTGGCGCGAAGGCGATGATGTCATCAATTCTGTTAAGAAATTCTGGTCTGAATGCATCTTTGAGTGCTTTTTCGATCTTTTCCTGCGAAACCTTAACCTCGTCTGAATCGTCACCTTCAGTCAAAAAGCCTAATGGTCCGCTTTTACCTACAAACTCTGTGCCGAGGTTGCTGGTCATGATCAGAACTGTGTTCTTAAAATCGACCACTCTGCCCTGACCATCGGTCAGACGACCATCGTCAAGAATCTGGAGAAGTGCGTTCCAGACTTCGGGATGGGCTTTTTCAATTTCATCAAACAAAATTACCCTGTAAGGTCTTCGACGCACAGCTTCGGTAAGCTGCCCGCCATCTTCATAACCTACATATCCAGGGGGAGCACCAAACAGGCGCGAGGCAGTATGCTGCTCGCGGTATTCACTCATATCAAGGCGAACCATCGCGTCTTCGTCGTCAAACATAAACTCAGCAAGAGCTTTCGCCAGTTCGGTCTTCCCAACACCGGAAGGACCGATAAATATAAACGACCCAATTGGTCTGTTGGGGTCTTTCAAACCGGAGCGTGCCCGGCGAATAGCGTCTGAAACGGCTTTGATGGCTTCATCCTGACCAATAATCCGATCATGCAGGCGAGCTTCCATCTCAAGCAGTTTTTGGGTTTCCGATTCAAGCAGCTGAGTAACCGGGATACCGGTCCATTGGTTGATCACTTCGGCAATATCATCGGCATCAACAACATCATCGAGCTTGTTTTCCTGCTCCCACCTCGTTTGTTTTTCTTTGAAAGACTCTTCAAGTCTAAGACGCTCTGCCTTCAGCTTGACCGCGTGTTCGTATTCGCGATCGAGACTGGCTTTTTCTTCCTCTGCAAGCAGGCGGTCAATCTCTTTGCGGTCCTGTTTAAGATCATCAGGTAAAGAATATAAAGCTACACGCAATTTCGCTGAGGCCTCGTCCATCAGGTCAATTGCCTTATCGGGCAGCTTTCTTCCGGTCATATAACGTGCAGACAAGCTGGCAGCGGCTTCGAGAGCTTCGTCCGAAAGCTTGACATTGTGATGGGCTTCATATCGGTCCCGCAAACTTCTGAGCATGCTGACAGTATCTTCAATAGTCGGTTCTTCAACATATATTGGAGCAAACCGGCGTTCCAGGGCGGCATCTTTTTCTATATGTTTGTGATATTCATCGATCGTAGTTGCGCCGATACACTGTAAATCTCCACGAGCAAGGGCTGGTTTGAGCATGTTCGATGCATCCATAGACCCCTGTGCTGCCCCAGCTCCGACCACAGTGTGAAGTTCATCAATGAATAAGATCACCTCTCCGGCAGATTCCTGAATCTCTTCAATTGAAGTCTTCAAGCGTTCTTCAAATTCACCTCTAAAGCGTGTGCCGGCTACCATGGCACCAAGATCAAGCGAATAAACAAGTTTGTTGGCAAGGATTTCGGGCACATCGTCGTTGGCTATTTTTTGTGCCAACCCTTCTACGATCGCAGTTTTACCAACCCCTGCCCCACCAATTAAAACAGGGTTATTCTTAGTTCGCCGGCTGAGGATCTGGATGAGCCGGACAATTTCGAGTTCCCGACCGTAGACCGGATCCAGCTTGCCTTCACGCGCTGCCTGGGTTAGGTTGTGAGAATATTTCTCTAATGTGCGGTAGCGTCCTTCAAATTTACCGCGTTGGGAAACGCGGGGACCCCCACGCAATTCCTGGATCACTGCCAGAACACTTACCCGATTAAAGCCAAATTCTTCGAGCATCCGGGCGAGTTGGGTGTTTTTCTCCGCTAAAATAGCCAGGAAAAGATGTTCTGTAGAAATATATTCATCACCGAGGCGATTGGCTTCGGTTTTTGCCATATCAACAACCATTTTTACTCTCGGAGTCAGGAAAACCTGCCCCGAAGTTCCCCCAAAAATATTAGCTTTCGGTGTGGTGCGCAGGATGGTATCGAGCCTGTCAACAATATCACCTGGAACAACATTCATTGCTTCGATGATTTGGGTGACAAAGCCCTCGGGCTGTTCGATCAATGCCAGCAGGATATGCTCCGAATCGATCTGATTGTGCCCATAACGCTGGATAATTTCAGCTGCACGTGCAGCTGCATCCTGCGCTCTTTCTGAAAATTTATCAAAACGCATCATAGTCTTGTTTTCCTCTTATTTCTGTACTTAGCAGCATTAATTATGTTGCAACTAATGTTCCAAGGTAAGTGTAAGGGATAGATATTAGAGATTAGTAAAAAAAGGGAAAAGCTTATAATAAAAGCATGGCGTCCCCAAAAGAAAAGAACCGATATCCCTCTTGTTTGGCAACTTCATAGGCGTTTATTACCCGTTCGCGGTTCGAAAAGGCACTAACCAGCATCAGCAGCGTCGATTTAGGCAAATGGAAATTCGTGATCATGATATCGACACAGCCAAATTCGTAACCTGGTGTAATAAAAAGGTTGGTTTCCCCTGAAAACGGCAGAATTTGCCCGTTCACACTGGACTGACAGGCACTCTCTAATGTGCGTACCGTGGTCGTTCCAGCAGCAATGATCCTTCCCCCGTTTTGACGGGTTTGGTTCATCAACTCTGCTGTCTCCGGGCTAAGATGGCACCATTCGCGGTGGATATGGTGATCTTCGATGTTTTCTTCGGTTACCGGCGCAAAGGTGTCAAGTCCAACTCGCAGCTCCACATTCGCCAATTTGACCCCTTTGTGCTGAATTCTATCGAGCAAATCAGGGGTGAAGTGCAAACCTGCGGTCGGCGCTGCAGCTGAACCAGGGGTCTGATTGTAGACCGTTTGATAACGTTCAGGATCGCCAACATAGTTTTGAATGTAAGGCGGCAATGGCGTATGCCCTGCCCGGTCAAAAAAAAGCTCTATTTTTTCTTCGAAACTTACAACCCTTTTTGAACCCTCCAAGACCGCTTTAATTTGCCCCTTCGGTCCATTTTCAACCTGGAAAGCACGCCCAACCTTCATCCCGCTGCCCCCGACCAGGCACTCCCAATCCAGGTTATCGGATTTGTTCAGAAGCAGAAGCTCAACCTTTCCACCTCCGGGTATTTTTTTTGCATAAAGCCGTGCAGGTATCACCCGGGTATTGTTGACCACAAGCAGATCACCCGGGTTGAGATATTCGATGATGTCATAAAAATGACGGTGCTCAATGGCTCCTGTTTTGCGGTTCAACACCATCAGGCGCGAGTGGTCCCTGGGCTCAACCGGGACCTGGGCAATAAAATGCCCCGGCAGATCATAATAGAAATCTTCGGTTTCCATCAGGCTGAACTATTCAGGTTGTTCGAACAGGCTGGATTGAGCAGCGGGCTGTTTATAATCGCGACCCAAATGTTTATAGGCAAGCTGGGTGGCGATGCGGCCCTGGGCAGTGCGATCGATGTAGCCTAATTGCAGCAGGTAAGGTTCGACCACATCCATGATCGTATCCGGTTCTTCGCTTACCGAGGCTGAGATGGTGTTCAAACCAACAGGACCACCATTGTATTTGTCGATAATCGCCAGCAGCACACGCCGATCCATCTCATCCAACCCCAACGGATCAATTTCAAGCATACCCAGCCCCTGGATGGCGACATCGCGGGTGATGTTACCTTCTGCTCGAACATCAGCATAATCCCGTACCCGGCGCAGCAAGCGCAGGGCTATGCGTGGTGTCCCTCGGGCTCGCCTGGCGATCTCGCGGATGCCGGGTTCCTCGTAGGATAACTTCATCAATCCAGCTCCGCGCCGAATGATATCAGTAAGGGAATCTTCGTCATAATAATCCATGCGATAGACCGCCCCAAAACGGGCACGCAGCGGTGATGAAAGCAGTGCAAGGCGCGTTGTGGCACCGACAACGGT
>CAZMZQ010000091.1:0-1804 GCA_964570745.1 uncultured Anaerolineaceae bacterium | reverse complement strand
TCTCCCCTTTGCCTGGCAGCCTGAATTTGAATCAGGAGATTATCTTTAACTCCCTGTTGTCCAATCAGATCGTTTAGAGTGGTAGGTCTCAGTGCCAAATCCACCGAATCTTCTGCACGTTTTGCAGCCAAAATGCTGTCTTCGTCTTTTGCCATCATGGTAAAAAATTATACCCTCAAATAGGTCCCGGCTAAGTTCAGGATTGAGTATAATAAACGGCATGAAACTTTCAATTGTTGTCCCGGTATATAACGAAGAGAAAAACCTGCCCGAATTGTTCGACCAGGTACTTGAGGCATTGAAAGACGCCGATTACGACTGGGATATCACCTTTGTGGATGATGGTAGTAAGGATGGCAGTGTCCGGGTGATGAAGGAGCTGCAGTCCAGCCACCCCAACCGCGTACGAAACGTGGTATTCAGGCGGAACTATGGACAAACCGCAGCAATTACAGCCGGGATCGACCAAAGCGACGGCGATATTGTCGTGCTGATGGACGCTGATTTGCAAAACGACCCTGCCGATATCCCGCTTTTACTGGCAGAACTTGATAAAGGTTACGATGTGGTAAGCGGTTGGCGAAAAGACCGACAGGACAACAAGCTAACCCGAACATTGCCTTCGCGTTTTGCAAACCAATTGATTTCGAGCACAACTGGCGTGCACCTGCATGATTACGGCTGTACACTCAAAGCCTACCGACGCGATGTTTTGGATAACATCAATCTCTACGGAGAGATGCACCGATTTATTCCGGTCTACGCTGATGATGCCGGTGCGAAAATCAGCGAGGTGGTCGTCAGGCACCACCCGCGTAAACACGGAAAAGCCAATTATGGTTTGGAACGCACATTTAAGGTTGTGCTGGATCTGATCACGGTCAAATTCTTGATGGTGTTTTCAAAAAAACCTATCTACCTTTTCGGGGGAGTTGGGTTTGGCATGATGGTGATCGGACTGATCTTATTTATCTGGTTGGGTATCCGCCGGATTGTAACCCAGATCGGGGTGTTAACCTCGCCCTGGTTCCAAATTGGAGTCATGATGTTCTTACTCGGTTTCATTGCCATATTGATGGGTCTGATCGCCGAATTGCTCATGCGTACGTACTTTGAATCTCAGAAGAAGAAGACCTACACAATTCGGGAAGTTGTGGAACCAACTAGCAAGAAATTGCCCGAATTAATCGAAGGCTGACTTTCTTCCTGGTTTCCATTTTTGAGTATTTCTCTTTTATTCTTCACGAAAGAAGGGAAAATCCTGTTTCGCAGCCAAATTCGCTTCCTTCATCCATTAGCTTACCTTAACGCAGGAGGGGTAAGCCCCTCCCTTACGAATTTGGTGTGTTCCATCACCGTGTTGATGATTGATTACATTACGGCGTTTGAATTTTCTGTAAGCGATCCATTAATTCTGGTTCGCCATTCGGGATCATCAAATTAATCCCACCGTCATCCCAGCTGAGAGCAAGCTGATAATCCATAAGCATTGGCAGAATTACATTCCGCACATAACTGTTGTTTTCTTCAGCAAAACTCTTCCAGCTCAACTGGATGTTGGTACTGATCGGTTCCATTAAAATCGCCCGGTAATGGTGCTCGTCCAACACGGTGTAAAACTCCTTCAGATATTCCTGGTTGTTGCCCATCGCCATTTCCATCAGAAATACTTTTTCGTATTCCGGCAGCATCTCTACTCCATGGACAGCCCCTATTGTGACCAACTGACGTTCTGTGACCAGCAAGATCGGTCCGGGTGTTTCGTTGATAATGTCAAAAGCCTGTTGAATTTGCTGCAGTTTGA
>CAZMZQ010000090.1:0-6296 GCA_964570745.1 uncultured Anaerolineaceae bacterium | reverse complement strand
CCCTTACTTGAATTGAAATGTATTAAAAGCCAGGATAGTTTTTACGACTATGCCTGGATTCAAACGAGATTGTTGTATACTCACTGTATCGTTAAATCCAAAGAAAAGGACAACTATGACTGAAAAAACTTATACTCAATCACCCTGGAGCCTTAAAGAGCTCTTTGATAGCTTTGAAGACCCAAAAATCGAAGAAGCATACCAATCCCTGGCTAAAAACGTTGAGCAATTTGAGGCTTACCGCGACGAATTAAGCCCGGATATTTCCTCGGCCAAGTTTTTGGAAATCATTAAAAAGTTAGAAGAAGGACAAAAGCTCGGATACCGGCTATATGGATTCTCATCTTTGAGTTTCGCTGCCAATACCCAGGATCAAAAAGCACAGATTGGTATCTCCCGTGTGCAGCAATTCTTAGCCGAACACGAAAACCGCACCCTATTCTTCTCTTTGTGGTGGAAGGAGCTGGATGATAAAAATGCCGCTCGTTTGTTGGATGCGAGTGGTGATTATCGCTATTTTCTGGAGCAAATCCGCAATATGAAACCCTATACGCTCAGTGAGCCTGAAGAAAAGGTGATAAATATCAAGAATGTCACCGGTTCATCTGGAATGGAAATGCTTTACGATTCGATCACTAACCGCTATCTCTTCAGTTTGGAAGTTGACGGCGAGACGAAAGAACTAACCCGCGGAGAGCTAATGAGCCTGGTGCGAACAGCTGATCCTGAACTTCGGGCGAAGGCTTATCAGGAACTCTATCGTGTTTATGGTGAAGATGCCCCTATTTTGGGTCAGATTTACCAAAATATCGTTCGTGACTGGAAAAACGAAAATGTTGGACTGCGCGGATATAAAAGCCCGATCTCAGTTCGCAACACGGTCAACGATCTGCCTGATGAAGTAATTGACACTCTGCTTGAGGTTACCCGCAAGAATATTGGCATCTTCCACCGCTATTTCAGGCTCAAGGCGGGCAAAATCGGTATGGAAAAATTGCGCCGTTATGATATTTATGCTCCGGTCAGCGAATCTGACAAACGCTACAGCTACGATGAAGCAACTGCAATGACCTTCGAGGCATTCGAACGCTTTGACCCCAGGTTCTCCCAACTGGCACATCGTGTTTTTGATGAAGAGCATGTAGACAGCGAAGTGCGCAAAGGCAAAATGGGCGGAGCGTTCTGTTCTACGCTGGGACCAGACCTGACCCCCTGGGTAATGCTCAACTATCAGGGAAAGGCTGATGATGTTTCCACCATGGCGCACGAACTGGGTCACGCCATCCATTCGATGATGGCAGAAGAACACAGCATATTCACTCAACATGCCTGTCTGCCTCTAGCTGAAACCGCATCTACTTTTGGTGAAATGACTCTAACTGACCTGCTGTTGGAGCGCGAGTCTGACGAGGGAGTTAAACAAGATATTCTTTTCGGGCAGCTGGATGATGCGTTTGCGACAATTATCCGCCAGATCTATTTTGCTCTCTTTGAACGCGAAGCGCACGAGATGATTGCAAATAACGCCTCGGTTGACGAGCTGAATGACGCCTACCTGGCTAACCTGAAGGAAGAATTCGGCGATTCGGTGGATGTTTCAGATGAGTTTAAGTACGAATGGGTCTCGATTCCACATATTTATGGAACTCCGTTCTATGTCTATGCTTATGCTTTTGGTCAGCTGCTGGTCTTTGCGTTATATAAACGTTACCAGGAGGAAGGCGAAAGCTTCAAACCTAAATATATGCGCATCCTGTCAGCCGGCGGCTCGGTCGCTCCGATTCCGTTGTTGGCAGAAGTCGGTCTGGACGTTACCAAAGCCGAATTCTGGCAAGGCGGCTTTGACGTGATCGAGGGCATGGTCAAAAAGCTGGAAAGCTTGTAAAGGTTGTTGAATGAAAAGAAGGCGTTTTCAAACGAGAACGTCCTCTTCTGTAATCTTTTATTTAAGAGAAGGAAACTGAGGAGAAAAATGAAGACGATTTTGAAAATAAGTTCAATTTTTATTATTTTCAGCCTGGTTATTATTGGATGCCAGCCAAGTCTTAGCCCAACAGTAAACAAACCAATTGAAAAACCAGCAACTGCACTGCCTGTGGAACAGGAAAAGAAACCGAATGATCCTATTGCAACCGCTATGATTAACCCAACTGCAAAAGCTCCGGAGGTTCCGGTTGTTGAAGAGAATAAAGTTGAGCTTGCAACTGTTGAATACGCATCAGGTTTTTATATCAGCTATGACCCCGCAATTTGGCAAAAGGAAGGCGAAAAGCCGCATTATGATCTAAAATTGAAAAATGAAGAAACTTGCATTTTACATTATCAATTTGGCCATGGTATGGATTTTGAACAGTTTGATGTGGTTTCTTTTGATCAAAAGATTGGCAACACAACCTTTACAATCTCTCGCTATTGGAGACGATCAACCGGCGAAAACATATTATATAGTTATGTTTGGGATAATTGGAATCATTATTTTTCTGCTGAAAACCCAACAGCTTTGAAACTTTCCGACAATTGCCTCGAGCAGGTAGATGAGGTTATAAAGATCTCGGAGGCTAAGGGGTTCAAACCTTAATTCGAGTGGATCTCATAATAAAAGAAGGGTGGGGTAAACTTTTTGCCCCACCCTTCTTTGTGTAAACCACAACGAAGCGCTTGTAAATTCTCCCGAAGCGCCATCTTAACTTAGTATTCCAAGCCCCATTTTATGTTTAAAAATATTTGTTGGTTTAGTGGTGGTGGCCGCAGCCTTGACCACCATGCTCATGATCGTGGTCGTGACCTTCGTGGTGATCACAGTTAGCATCGCCTTGTTGGTTCAGCTGACCACCCAGTAGTGAGAGAACCTGTTCTTTCACAAGTCCGGACGCACCGGCAAAAATCTGAATACCTGCTGCTCGAAGGCTGTTGACTGCTCCGGCGCCTATTCCACCACAAATGAGGGTGTTGATCCCCTGGCTGACCAAAAAGCCAACCAGTGCACCATGCCCTTCAGCCGGGGCAGCTATGATGCTTTCTTCGGTGATTTTGCCTTCATTGGTTGCGACAACGTAAAACTCCGGTGTGCGACCAAAATGTGGGAAAACCTGTGTATGTTGGGCTGTAACTGCAATTTTCATTGATGAATTCCTTTTTGTTATTGGGGTTGGTTTGTTGCCAATTTTTTTCGGATCGCCCTTAATATTGAGGGGCAAGCCTTCCACGACTGATCGAGCCAGTTTGTTTCGCGCTGAAGCCAGCAGCATCTGCACACTCTGTCTGGAGATACCCATTGAGAGAGCAGCATGAGACTGTTCGAGATTAGCATAATCCACCAGCCGCAAGGCCTCCCACTCTTCCAGCAACAAGGTGATTCCACCTTGCATTGTGTTCGGATCGGGCTCGCCGGGGCAGAAAATGCGGGCGGGTGGAACAGAGCGGATGATCTTTAGGCTCGGTTTCCTTGGCATGGCTTCCTAAGGTATATTGGCATATGCCAATAATAATCGTTTGCGAGCAGAAAATCAAGAGCAGAAATAGTTTTGAGAAAAAATCGGTTTTCCTGATTTTGATTGTGTGACCTTTGCTGTGAGTCTGTCGATGGCAAGGGTACAATTACTTCACCTCATGCAGATTAATTAAGCAGTTGGAGCAAGTCTCCTACGTACTGAAAGAGCCTTGGACAATATGACAGCCATTCGCAAAAGAAAAAGAATTTGAAGGAAAAATAATGAACAACAATAATGCAGACGAAATCGTCCTCGCAGGAGGATGTTTCTGGGGAATGGAAGAGCTTTTTCGCCAACAGCCTGGCGTTCTAGATACCGACGCTGGTTACACTGGCGGGGAAAATGAGTATCCAACCTATCAAAACCACCCCGGGCATGCTGAAGCGCTCAAAATCGTATTCGACTCCCAAAAGACCGATCTGATTCACTTGCTGGATTTCTTTTTTCGCATGCATGACCCCACTACGCTCCATCGGCAGGGCAATGACATTGGCAGTTCGTATCGTTCGGCAATTTTCTATCGAGATGATGAACAAAAGCAAATCGCGGAAAAGATGATCGGACTGGTCAACAAAAGCGGGCAATGGAAACGACCGGTCGTAACGACATTAGAGCAGCTGACAACGTTTTGGAAAGCTGAAGAATACCACCAGGATTACTTGCAGAAAAAACCAAATGGTTACACTTGCCATTATGTTCGCAAGATACCGGGTTTTCTGACGGAATGACAAGGTAAACAATGATGAGGGACATGAAAACTCCCAGGCCAGAGGATTATAGCCAAAATCACTGGAAACACTACCTACGCTATTTGAAATGGTTTGGCTTGGCAATGCTGGTCATCACGTTAATCCTGGCTGCTTTAGGTTATAGCGGAACGGGTTGGGAAGGGGCGAAAAACGGGCTCACCTGGGGCTTATTGTTGGGCGTTCTCGGGCTGCCAATCGTGGGCTTCCTGATAAGTATTAATGTATGGAGTGGATATGCCAACCGGTGGGGGGAAGTTAAATACAAAGAAATGCTCGAAGGCACATCGAAAGATAAAAAACCTGAGGAGTAGTGAAATTATGAATGAAAAGACCAGCCCTGAACCTGCGCGGATCAAGCGAGGGTTGCGTGTATGGCTGGTTTATATCATGCTCTCATGCTTTGGTTATGTTCTCAATGTAGCTGGTCCGGCAGTAGCATATCTTCGCGATGAGCTTAACTTATCTTTCACCCAAAGTGGGTTGCACACATCTGCCCTTGCACTGGGAATGGTTGTTATGGGCTTGTTCGGACATACCATCCTCAAAAAACTGCCTGAATGGAAAGCCCTCGGGCTTGGCGGTCTTGGTTTGGGCCTTGGTGGGTGGGTGATGGTCTTGGGGCGTCAATCCCCAATAAGTTTGACGGGACTTTTTCTCATGGGCGCTATTGGCTCATTCATTGTCTCAACAAATCCAGCCATTTTAGCCGACGAGATGGGGCAATACGGCAAGATTGGTGTTTCAGAAGCTAATACAATGACATCGATTTTCAGCACACTTGCGCCAATTGCTGTCGGATATTTTGGCGCTAGGACAGTTACCTGGAGACCAGCAGTTTACATTGTTGCCACACTGGCATCTCTGATCGGGATATCGATCTTGCTATCCCGGCAGTTTCCCTGGGAACTCAAACAAACCGAAACCGATCTAACAAATAGAACCGATAAACTCCAGGGAAAATATTGGCTAATCTGGTCAGCGCTGGTGGTTTCAATTTCAATTGAATTTTGCATAATATATTGGGCTTCAGATTATTTACAAGCTCATCTATCAATACCGAAAGACAGCGCTACACAATGGGTCAGCCTTTACCTTATTGGCATGGTCATTGGGCGTTATATTGGCTCGCTCTTATTACAAAAACATGACCGTTTCTTAATCCTGTTTATTTCTGTTGCCATTGGTGGGCTTGGCTTTGGAATTTTTTGGTTAGGTGGTTCGCTGGCCCTTTCATTGATCGGATTAGTATTGGCAGGTTTAGGTGTTGCTAACCTTTATGCCAGTTTGATCACCCTCTCTTTCGACGCAGCTGGCACTGCCCGGGCGGCAGCAGGTTCTGCTGCTACGGTTGCCAGTGGTGTTGCTATTCTCTTACTGCCTTTCGCCCTGGGATCATTAGCAGACATGATTGGCATCCGCCTGGCAATGTTAATAATTATTGTTTTATATGTTTTCCTAACTATTCTGATTGTCACAGTCAGAAAAGAAGATAGCAGCCAACCTATCTGAAACCTGGAGGTGATCCATGAAAGTATTATTTATCGGTGGCTCAGGTACCATTAGCTATTCTTGTTCAAAACTGGCAATTGAAAAAGGGTTTGAGGTCAGCTTGTTAAACCGCGGTAAAAGCACCTTACGGGAGCCCCTAAGCGGAGCAGAACTGATTTTGGCTGATATCCGCGAGCCGGAAACAATTCGGCAGGCTCTCGGAGACCGTCATTTTGATGTGGTGGTTGAGTTTTTAGCATTTACCCCGGATCATATTGAGGTCGATCTGCAGCTGTTCCGTGGTCGCACGAACCAATACATTTTTATTTCTTCAGCCAGCGCATATCAGACCCCGCCTGAAAAACTCCCGGTGACAGAAGAAACCCCTCTCGATAACCCTGTATGGCAATATTCAAGAGATAAAGCTGCCTGTGAGGCTCGACTGATGCAAGCCTTTCATGAAGAAGGTTTTCCGGTAACGATCGTGCGCCCATCTCATACTTATGATGAAGGCTATATTCCGGTTTCAGGTCGTTGGACGCTTGTGGAGAGGATGCTGCAAGGCAAA
>CAZMZQ010000089.1:1826-6354 GCA_964570745.1 uncultured Anaerolineaceae bacterium | reverse complement strand
CTTTCGGGTGTGGTTAAAGATGGCGTGACCGTGCTGGTGAGCACACCTTATATGGATGAAGCCCAGCGCTGCAATGAGGTGGGGATGCTCCACGAGGGCAAGTTGCTCAGGGTCGGCACCCCCGACGAAATCACTAATTCTCTGCCTTTTGAGACCATCGAAGTAAAAGCCAAACCCCGCAAACAAATGCGCGAAGTGGTCGGGCAAACATCAGGCATTCAGAGCTGGCATCCGGTCGGCGACCGTCTGCGCATCAACACCGTCGATCACAATGCTCAACAAGTGCTTGATGACCTTGAAAAAGGTTTTAACCAGGCGAATCTTCAGATTTCGTTTTTGCGCACTGTTGATAAAACCATGGAAGACGCGTTTGTCAGCATGGTCAGCCAGGAAGGTCAGACTGAATGAGTGTTACGAAAAATGCTGTCGATGTCAAAGGTCTCGTAAAGAAATTCGGCAAGTTTACCGCGGTAGATCATATCGATTTTTATATCCCCGAAGGTGAAATTTTTGGTCTGCTGGGTCCAAACGGAGCCGGCAAATCGACCACGATCCGGATGTTGTGCGGTCTTTTGCTGCTGGACGGAGGATCAGCTTCGGTTTTGGGATATGACGTGCGCAAAGATTCTGAAGAAATCAAAAAACGCATCGGCTATATGTCTCAGAAGTTCTCTCTCTACAACGACCTGACGATTTTGGAAAACCTTGATTTTTATGCCTCGATTTACGGTCTCTACAATCTCAAAAAACGAAAAGAGCGTATTGATACACTCCTGGAGATGAGCGGATTGTCCGATCTGCGCCACGAAAGGACCAAAGCGCTCTCCGGAGCCTGGCGTCAGCGCCTTGCGCTTGCCTGTGCCATTATTCATGACCCGAAAATGGTCTTTTTAGATGAAGCTACCGCAGGGGTAGACCCTGTTTCGCGCCGAAATTTTTGGGACCTGATCTACAAACTCGCCGGCGAAGGCGTCAGTGTGCTCTCGACCACCCATTATATGGACGAGGCAGACTATTGCAACACGATTGGAATGATGTACCAGGGGAAAATCGTCGCGCTTGCCAGCCCGGATACGATCAAAAGCAACCTGCCGGGTGTCTTGCTGCAGGTGGACTGTGACCGGCCAGTAGATGCCTTTCAAGTGCTTAAAGGCAAACCCGAAATCATCAACCAATCCCTGCAGGGTGTTTTGCTCCACGTTACGGTAGACAGTCAGGACCATATCGACACGATTGACCGCTACCTCACAGATGCAGGCATCAGCCTGCGAAGCATCGAAATTATTCAACCCTCATTAGAGGACGCATTCACCTCGTTAGTACAAACCAGCCGCGAGAGCACCGTCGGATAGAAAGTCAGGAGACTCAAATGCAACGACTTTTGTCAATTATGAAAAAGGAACTGCGCCATATCTTGCGGGATCCGCTCACCCTGGCGCTTATTTTAGCTCTGCCAGCCGCCCTGCTGATCTTATTGGGTTATGGCATTACCGGTGATTCAAAAGGGGTAACAATGGGCGTTGTCGATCAAAGCATGACTGACGCAAGCCGACGCTATATTCAACGTTTTGTCAGCAGTGATGATTTTAAACAAACCCTCACAGCAAGCAACGTTGAGGAACTAAAACATGCCATCGACCTCGACGAGATCGACGTCGGTCTCATTATCCCCCACGATTTTGGCGAAAAAATCGCGTCTGGTGAAACCACGCGCGTCGTCATCCTGGTAGACGGCTCCACAACCCCCACCGATGCCACGGCTGCCGAGCTCAAGCTGACTTCAATCAGCGAGATGGCTGCCCAGAGCTTGCTGACAGAGGGACTGGTAAAGATGGGTTATGCCAGCCAGATCCAGATTCCCATCGAAACAACTGTACAAATGCTCTACAACCCCAATGCAGATACAAAGCTCTACCTGATCCCGGGATTGATACCAATTATTCTCCAGGTGCAAACCATCTTGCTGGCAGCGCTTTCGATTGTCCGCGAGCGCGAGCAAGGCACAATGGAGCAGCTTATTGTGACCCCGATTAAAGCCTGGGAGCTGATGCTCGGAAAGATTATCCCCTACCTGGTTGTTTGCAGCCTCAACTTGTTCCTTATGCTTTGGATGGGCGAAAAAATGTTTGGCATTCACGTTCAGGGCAGTTATTGGGATTTAATCTGGCTCAGCATCATTTTCATCCTTGGTTCCCTGGGGATGGGCGTATTGATCTCAAACATCGCAAAATCACAGATGCAGGCGGTTTATATCGCCGTGTTTATCGTCATTATCCCAGCCATCATCCTGACCGGTTTGATGTTCTCGAGGGAGAACATGCCGTCCTTTACTTATTGGTACAGTGAGTTGCTGCCCGTGACCCACTACCTCGAAATCACGCGCGGCATCATCGTCAGAGGTGTCAGCGCACAAACACTGCTGCATACGTCCACCATTCCGCTGGTTGCCTTGAGCATTTTTTACTTCTTTGCTTCAGTCTTCAGCTTCCGTAAACACATTTAGGAGTTAATTAAAATGAAACGTCGTCTTACCTTATCTGTTGCTTTCATCCTTGTGCTCACCCTTTTGCTGAGTGCCTGCACCAGTGAAGTCTCCGAAACCAAAACTGCATCCGGGACGCTTTCGGCGTTGACAGTCAGCGTTGTGCCTGAACTGAGCGGAAAAGTGCTCTCTGTAGAAGTCGAAGAAAGTGACCAGGTGGAGCAGGGAGCTTCCCTGATCACCCTGGACGACGAGTTCTTGCGCGCTCAATATGAGCAGGCAGATGCCGCCCGGCAGGCTGCTGAAGCGACAGTGACAGCTGCTGAACAACAGCTTGCCTATGCCACTGCGCAATATGATCTCGCCTTGCAAGCAGCCCGCCTCCAGGACATCCAGACCCGCCAGGCTGAATGGAACAAAACCGGTGATAAAGATTTTCGTCCGACCTGGTATTTTGAGAAAGAAGAAAATATCGCTGCTGCTCAAACAGCGCTGGATAACGCCAAAGCCAACCTCGAAACCCGCCAGTCCACGCTTGAAAAAATTCTCAATGACCTTGGTAACAAGAGCTTTATCGATCTCGAAAAGAAACTCAACACCGCTCAAACCAAATTGACCATCAGCAACGCCACTCTCCAGAAGGCTAAAGCCAACAACGACAAGGCATTGGTGGATGCCGCCCAGAGCGCTGCAGACCTGGCACAGTCTGAATTTGACACTGCCCTCAAACAATATAATGACGCCCTGACAACAACCATCGCAGAAAACGTCACCGAAGCGCGTGCCCAGGTGGCAGCGGCACAATCCACTTACGATTTTGCCCTGGATGCCCTGATGTCTCTGCAAACAGGCGTCCAGTCACAGCAGGTGAAGGTAGCCGAAACCGGCGTGGGTCAGGCGGAAGCCGCTGTCGAACAGGCAAAGGCAAACCTCACTCAGGCAGAAGCTGCCCTGAAATTAATGGATTTGCAGTTGGAACGCACCCGGATCACCGCCCCGATTACAGGCACGATCCTCACCCGCAGTGTCGAAGTTGGTGATATCGCTGCTGCCGGTGGAACCTTGATGACGATCGCCCGCCTCGAAGAACTGGAACTGGTCGTGTTTGTGCCGGAAACCTGGTATGGGCAGATAACACTGGGCAGCCAGGTTAGTATCAAAGTCGACTCTTTTCAGAGCGAAACCTTCAAGGGTGAAGTGATCAAAATTTCTGATCAGGCTGAGTTTACCCCCCGCAACGTCCTGACCACGGACGGCCGCGCGACCACGGTGTATGCCATCACCATCCGGGTACCCAACTCATCTTTGCGGCTCAAACCCGGTATGCCAGCCGATGTAGAGTTCAAATAAACCATAAATCAACCGGGAGCGTAAAAAACTCCCGGTTTTTCTTTTAAATATTTTTTTCAAGAAAGGCCAATTAGTATTACGATTTTGGATTGTCTGTCCTGCCTTCCTGCTCGGGGTCAGTCTGGGTTTCAATTTTTTTGTTCATTTTTTTCTCCGTATGGCTACGCGCATAAATCTTTAATAATGTTCAGGCGAGTTCAGGGCGTAATCTTTGTAAACTTAACCAAAATTGCAAAGAGAATCTGTCATCCTGAGCTTCAGTTGCGAAGGATCTTTACCTGCCAAGGGCAAGATTCTTCACTTCGTTCAGAATGACAAGTCAAAGGGATTGTTTCACAAATGGGACTCGCAGTGATGAATAAGAGAATTACATCTTAATTTTATCAGCTATGAGCCAGGTCAACATCACAAACTACGACTCGTGATTGGGACGCGCCCGTACGGTATTCGTATAATTTTGAAATTATTCCTATTGAAAAATGTTGGTAGGGTCAGGTACAGAACGGGAGTTAAAATTATCATCCAAGTTTCTCTCAAAGTGGCTACGCACATTATTCTTTAATAATATACGGGCAGGTTCAGAACAAGAGCGTTTGACCATCACCTAATCCGCCAAACCCGCCCCGTTGAAATCAGGGAAACAATTCGTTTTTCAATATATACCCACAGTTCTTGCACTGGGGAGGTCTGACTAAG
>CAZMZQ010000089.1:0-1726 GCA_964570745.1 uncultured Anaerolineaceae bacterium | reverse complement strand
TCCTTGAGGCAATTTTTAATTCCTTTTCAAATCATCTCCATTGTCCCTGCTTTGGGCGGGTCTGGTTGGGTCAGGGAATATTAGAGCTCATGATTGGGACCGACTTTATAGTATTGAGATTTCATAATAGACAACCCATTACATTTAACCTTAAAATGACAATCTTTGTTACAATTATTGTCAGAGGAAATTAAGAAGAAATCCATGAGTCACCTGGGATTAGGCTTGATACCATGTCAAGAACCCTCCGAGTAACACTCATCACACTGGGGGTTTTGCTCCTGCTCTACGGAGCGTTCTATCTGCTTGGCAGACCGGCGATCCCCCTGCCGACAATCCGCTACCCCGTCCCTCAGGGTCAAACCCTTCACGATCTTGTCCTGGCTACTGGGTCAGAGGAGATAAAACTCAATCTCAACACCAAGGGGAGTCTCAATATTACCAGTGCCGGCGAGGAGCTGGTCAAACTGAACTTCACCCCCCAAACCCTGGCTACCACCCTGGACCTCGCCCTCAAACTCGCTCCCGGCGACACTTTTCAGGCTTATCAACAATTTGTGGATCGTTTTCCGGTCTACCCATATTTGCTGCGTTATACAGGCGAGCTCTTTTTCCATGTCTTGCCAGTCCGTTTTTCGGTAATCATGACCCCATAGCTGTTTAAGATCAAATTTTTTTTGCAAAGGAGAAAAGGATAACTAATGAAAAATAAAAGCAATTATCTGAAACTGATTATTGCCATCGTCCTTGTTTTGGGGATCAGTTTCGTGCAACACACCCCCTCAGCGGTGGCTGAAATGCCCATGCAAAAAGACACACCAACCAACCGAATCTACATTGATGTCACCTACGATCCCGGCACCCAAACCTACAGCCTGGGTGGTTTCACTGCCGAAGAGCTCGAGCAATATGGCGCTCCCCAGTTCACCCCGGAGCTTTGGCAGATCCTGGCATCTCTTGATTCCATCACGCTGAGGTTGGAAAACGAACAATTTAACCTCATCGCCGATCAGGAACAGCTCGCTTCCATCTCCTGGGACGCAGCCTCTCGCCAGATCATTTATGGCATGCTGAATGCTTACATCGAGCTCGGAAAAGTGGATCTCGAACGTGCGGAAGCCTGGCTCGACAAAGCCGACGTGGAATTAAGCCTGCGCAACTCAAGGCAGCTCAGCGATCCGCTCCTGATCCAGCTCGCCACACTGCTCCAGGTAAACATTGCTGAAGACGGGGCGGTTAATATAGAAGGCATCCCCACAGGTTTTGGCATCACACCTGAAATTCAGGCTTTGATTAAAGCTGCCAATGTCAACAACATCAAAATATGTTGGAATAAAGGCGTAATCGACAGTGAGATAAACGGTAATGCCCTTCCTCAGCTAACCCTGTTTGAAGGCGGCATCAGCGTGGTCGACAGGGCTTTTGGGCTCAACCTGGGTGACCTTAGCCCGATTTTTAATTCTTCCTTTGGCGCAGGAATCATCTACGGCGAAGGTGACCCGGTAACCGGTGAGTGTTTGCCCTGAGCCAGGGCAGTTTGCAGAAGCTATCCGACACTCTCCTTGAAAGCATATTTAAACCTGAGACCGTCCTAACAAACACGTGGGACGGTCTCACTTCCCCAGGGAGGAAAGTCACATTTTTCAGGTCTTTTATTCATAAGATTCTTAGCAAAATTGACCCCTTGAATTTAACCCATGTTTTTAATCTTGATGTAAAATTGATA
>CAZMZQ010000088.1:0-6382 GCA_964570745.1 uncultured Anaerolineaceae bacterium | reverse complement strand
CCCATGGGTTTCAATTGTCAGGTAAACAGAATTACCGATGAATTCAATCGATTCAAAGCCTTCAAAGCCGTTTAATGACGATCTTAATCCACCATCATCAAAATTTATTTCATAAAACTCTGCTTCTGTATTTGATTCAACTATTATTCGGCTTATTACATCAGCTGGAATTGCGTAAATCATCCCTTTCTCTTCTCCCAGTATTCCATTTGGATATTGAGGAAGGAGCACAAGATCTCCCTGGTACCAAGCTAATCCCGAAAATTCAAATCTTGGAGACGAAATTTCATCAGCCAACGGGATGGAGATAACATAGTATTCCAGTGATAACGATTCAGGGACAAATGTCTGTGTTTCAGGGGTTTCATTGACCTTTGTTTCGAAAGCGTTCTTTGGCTGTAAATCTCTGTGACTACACGCAGTAATGCCATAAATTGATAGTAAATCAAAAACAGAATAAAATAAACCGATCTTTTATTCATAAGTGCCAAAATCAAAAATTGCCAATACCGGATCGTGATCACTAACCTGTTCAGTGGCAGGCAATACAGAGTTTATATTAAGAACATGAAACTCTTTTACTTTTTGTTTCAATGCTTCTGAAACGAAAATTTGGTCAAACACCTGGCCATTACCTTCATAGATATACGTGTACCATTGGTCTCTTTCCACCATTTCAAACAAATTGTGCAGTTGTTTTCCTTCAAGTGCTCTAACCGAATTCGTCCAGGGAAAATCGTTAATATCACCAGCTACAATTATGAATGCATCAGGATCGCGTTCCAGAATGTCTTTGACAAAACCATTCACAGCCCTTGCCTGAGCGACTCTTTGGCTTTCACTTGCTAAGACTGGCGGCTGTTCGTCACCAAAAAGTGAACCATCAGATCCTTTGGAATTGAAATGAACACCGACAATGAAAACCGATTTTCCCATAAACTTAAATTGGGCAATAATTGGTTTTCTACTGTTGTTGAAAGATGAATTGCCTGGCCAAATTAAACCTGGGTTATTCGAAAGCTCTAAATCCTGACCCTCTCCTTTCAAACTGACCTCCTCACCTGCAGCACCAGGTAATGCAGACAAGAATTTGACTCCACGATCCAATCTGAACAAAATTACCACACGGATGTTTCCACCATCAATACCACCGTCTTTATTACGCAGAGGGTTAATATTAAACCAGCTGTATTTTGGTCCACCATGTGCCAAAATCTCGCTGATGAGAGCTGCCAGGTTCTCAATAGCAGAGGTATTGCTGGAATCTAAACGACCATCATCATCCATAACTTCCTGAATCACAATAATATCCGGTGATTTCAGGCTTTCTACAATTTGGCTGGCGACAGCTTTCACTCTTTCTAAAGATTCAGCATGGCTCAAATTCATCACATTGTAAGTAGCGACCGATATTTGGTTCTTAGTTAGTTCGGGAATAATGTTTTCAGTGATTTTTTCAAGCGATTGATTGCTTTGATAAGCTAACTTCTCAATTGGCAGGATTCGGTAATTACCAAAATCAAATGACATGATCCCAACAATCGGTCTCGTGAATAAATCACCGATCTCAATATCGGGCATGACAATAAAAGCGTCATCAATTAAGAGCCTTTCAGGGTTAAGATCGTCTTCATACATCACTAAAACGCCCTGGTCATTTAATCCGGTGGCGTTTCTTCCCATATCAGCTAAAACAAAAACTTCTTTATATCCATTTACTGAACTAACCGCCACTGCATCATTAACCTGCACCAGCATCCCTTCGAGGCTTTCAAAGAAATCCATGCCATCTTCATCAGGATCAAAAAGAGCGTTGGATTGCCCTACCTTACCGTTCACATCGTTTTCAATAATTTGATCAGGAATTGGTCTGCCACTTTCCCCAAGTAGAACTGGAGCAGGTAAAGGTTGGTTGTTTCTAATAATCTCAACAAAGTCAGTGCGAAGATTCGTGTTTGTCAGTGAATTTGCGCCTACTCCTGCCGGGTTATATTCTTTTATTGTGCCGGCTGGAATCATGACCTCATCGCCCTTTTTTACATTCGAATTGCTTAACAGATAAACATAAATGCCGTCAGAAGTGAATGGGTCATCATCTGGATTTGGATCCTGCATAAAAAAACCACCTCCATCCACGGCAGTAACAATTCCGTGGACACAGGTAACCTGCTCTCCGTCATGTGGCGATCTATGTTGTTTGCCCTGAAGCTGAGATATTGAATAAAAAGTCGACTTTGGTGTACATCTCTTTGTAACTAAATTCCCTTGAATTTTTGTTTCATAATTGCGGCTGTTAATGGCAAAAAAAAGTATTAGTAATACAAAAGACGCCGTTTTGGTTAACTTATTATTCATTGATTACCTTTCAAGCGATGAATTGCCAATTCAATTGTACATGAGTACGGGCAAATTCTTAACAGTCTCACCGTAATGGTTTAGAATTCAGACATGGAAATACAAGCAGCTATCTCAAAGACCAATCGATATTCTTCACTTGAACAAGGAAATAAGATCGAAGTTATCGAAAGACCCAATGGTGGCATCTCGATAGTAATGGCAGAAGGAAAATTGAACGCCAAGCGTTCAAAAGCAGTAACCATGAAAGCCACCCATGATATCCTCTCCTTGATCGCTGAAGGTGTTCATGATGGTGCTTCAGCACGCGTTGTTCTTTCAAGAGTAAAAAATGAACATGAAGAAAAAGCATCGTTAGCAGTATCAATTATCTCGTGCGATTTAGAGACAAAGACGATTGTTATCACCAAGAACAATTCCGTGCCACTTTTCATTTACGATCGCGAAGGGAGCAGAACCCTGCCAACCAATTCAGATCCGGAAGATTTACGTTATAACCCATCAGTCTATCAGTTTGAATTGGTGCCTTGTCAAATTTTCATCCTGATATCTGCAGGTGTCATCAACGCTGGTAAAAACAGCGGTAACCCAATTGATGTTACGCTTGCGTTAGAGTCTTTGCTCGATGATTGTGATGAGGAACCCACGGTCCAGGAAATCGCTGATTTCCTGTTAAGACAAGCTATTTCACACGATTCCGGACGGCCGAGAGATGACATGACTGTTATCGTTCTCAAAGTTTTACCAGGTACCTATCAAAGTATCCGGCGTGAGTACGTTTCTTTTCCAATCGATGAGGAAAATTAAAGGAGTAGAAGTATGCGGGAAGATGTTGTTTTGATCACTGGTGCCAACGGGGAGATCGGTCATGGACTGATTGATTATCTTTCGGAACATGGATACACCATTGTAGCGCTCGACCTGAACCCTCTCGACAAGGAGTTGAGGTCCAAGGTCGCACACTATATGGTTGGAGATATCCTTGACCAGTTGCTGTTGGGAAGATTAGTAGTTGAGCACAAGATCAGGACAATTTATCACCTTGCATCGATTCTTTCCACCAAGGCTGAGTACAACCCTGAAACTGCCCACAAAATTAATGTGGAGGGAACGCTAAACCTGTTACGTCTGGCTGTCGAACAAGCCAACTGGCAGGGCGAACCAGTCAAATTCATCTACCCGAGTTCTATTGCTGCCTATGGGCTTCCATCTCTCGAAGAAAAAATGACAGCCGGAAAAGTGCTCGAATCGCAATTCACTGAACCCACAACAATGTATGGTTGTAATAAACTGTATTGCGAAAATTTGGGGCGTTATTACAGTCGTTATTATCGTCAGTTGGCCGTCGATTACAACCCTGAAATCTCAGTCGATTTTCGCAGCATTCGTTTCCCTGGGCTCATCAGTGCCCAAACAATTCCAACTGGTGGGACAAGTGATTACGGTCCAGAAATGCTGCATGCTGCCGCTAAAGGTATTGAATATAGTTGTTTTGTCCGTCCTGATACCGTTTTACCGTTCATGGTAATGCCGGATGCAATAAAATCGTTAATAATGCTCGAAAATGCAGACCGCGGGAAATTAAATCAGGAAGTTTATAATGTCACCAGTTTTAACCCGACTGCCAATGAAATTTATGACATCACCATGGCAGCATTTCCGGATGCGAAGATAAATTTCGTTCCTGACAAAAAACGCCAGGGTATCGTGGACACATGGCCAGCGGATACAGATGATTCAGCTGCACGAAATGACTGGGGATGGCAGCCGGATTACAATCAAACCCGAGCTTTCGAAGAATACTTGATACCATCAATCCGAAGGCAATATAATTAATTTATTAAGAAGGAAATATGCCTATTTACGAATATAGCTGCCAGGCTTGTGGCAAAAAGTTTGAATTGCTGCGCTCTTTTTCTGATGCAGACAATTTAACACAATGCCAATCCTGTGGATCAAAAGAAACCAGGCGACTTATCTCAGCCGTAAACGCCTTTAGCAATGGTGTCAGCCTTTCTGGTGGCAGCAGTTGCAGCTCATGTACATCGAGCGGCTGTTCAAGCTGCGGGGGTTATTGATGAAATCAGATTATTACCGTGGTAAGTCTGTCCTTATCACCGGTGGTTCCAGTGGAATTGGGTTCTCGTTGGCAAAAGCATTCGCTGAAGCTGGTGCAAACCTGACTCTCCTGGCAAGAGATCTGGAAAAACTTGAAGATGCAAAAAATCAAATTATTGAGACGAACCCAGGTAGCCATATCGGACTAATCTCAGCGGATGTCGCCGATTTCGAGGAGCTATCAATACAGCTTGAAACTCACCAGATACTGCATAACACACCAGACGTTTTGATCAATTGTGCAGGAGTGGCTCGACCCGGTTACGTAGAAGAGTTACCGATTGATGTATTTCACTGGACAATGGAAATTGATTACTTTGGCAGCGTCAATATGATTAAGCTGCTTCTCCCTGGAATGCTTGAACGAGGTTCAGGTCACATCATCAATGTTTCATCAATCGCAGGAGTGATTGGCATCTTTGGATACACGGCATATTGTGGGGCTAAATTTGCGGTAAAAGGTTTCAGTGATGCACTTCGTTCAGAATTAAAACCAAAAGGCATCCGGGTATCAATTCTATACCCTCCTGATACCGATACGCCCCAGTTAGCCTGGGAGAACCAATATAAACCCAAAGAAACAAGAGCAATCTCTGGAACTGCAAAACCAATCAGCCCGGATTGGGTTGCCCGGCAAACATTGAAAGACGCCGCCCGCGGTAAGTATGCGATTGTCCCCGGATTCGAAGCTAAACTCATGTACTTTGTCTCAACGAGGTTCGGGAACTGGATCTACCCGATCATGGATTTTATGGTTCGTTCAGCTTCCAGAAAAGATTAATCACTTTCTTGTTTCCAAAATGGATATCTCCCAGACTTTAGATAATTGGTTCACAGAAGCGGAATTTTCAAAGAATATTGCTTTTCATCAGTTGTCTCCAGCTCGAGAACCAGTTTTTGAGCCTTTTCTGCCATCAATTGAATCAACACTTCAGGATGCATTGAGGAAAAAGGGAATTACAGCGCTTTATTCCCACCAGGCAGAAGCTGTTGGTCTTTTGAATGAAGGCGAAAACATTGTCGTTTCTACCGGTACATCAAGTGGTAAGAGCCTGTGTTACACCATTCCAATTTTTAATCAGCAGTTATTACAACCCGGAGCAACAGCCTTAATGCTCTTCCCAACCAAAGCCTTGACTAACGATCAGAACAAAAGTTTTTCTGAATATTCAAGGCTGCTTGCAGTCAATTACATCATTTCAGCTGTATATGATGGTGACACGCCCAATCACAATCGTTCGGCTATACGCAAATCCGCTACAATATTAAGTACTAACCCTGATATGCTCCACCAAGGCATTCTCCCGCATCACACAAACTGGGCTCGTTTCTTCTCGAAACTCCGTTTTGTTGTAATAGATGAGATTCATATTTACCGAGGGGTGTTTGGTTCACATTTTGCCAATCTGATCCGCAGACTGAAACGTATTTGTTCCTTTTACGATTCTTACCCTCAATTTATTCTGACTTCCGCAACCATCGGAAACCCAGAAGAGCTTGCCTCAAAATTGATCGAACAAAAAGTTCGTTTGATTAAAGAAGATGGTTCTCCTAAAGGACCTTCCCATTTTGTGGTCTTCAACCCTCCTTTCGTGGACGAAAGGCTGGGTATTCGTAAAAGCAGCGTTGATTTTGGTGTGACTTTCACTCAAAAACTGATGAAATCTGATCATCAATCGCTCATATTTGCCCGAACGCGGCGTACAGTTGAGATGCTGCTGGCTTATCTTCGTAACAAAATACCATTTCAAGATCGTGAAAGCATACGCGGTTATCGCAGTGGTTATCTAAAAAGCGATCGGCGCGACATCGAACAAGGCTTAAAATCTGGAGAACTTCGCGCAGTTTTTTCTACCTCTGCCCTGGAGCTTGGCGTGGATATCGGCGATCTCGATGCTGTTATCCTGGT
>CAZMZQ010000087.1:0-6572 GCA_964570745.1 uncultured Anaerolineaceae bacterium | reverse complement strand
TGCTTCTGTTATTCGGTCTTAATTAACCATTGTTTTTTACAGTTTCCAAACTCTTTCCTGCTATCCCATCTTCATCCGACTCAGTTTTTGGTTCTTTCCGAAACTTTTTCCAGGCGTGCATTGCAAGGGAGAGCGCGATTACACCATAAGCAACGAACACACGGAAGTATTCACCAATCTGCGCGTTATTAAACAGCTCTTTGCCTGCCTGGGGTGCCACGATGAACAGCGTATGAAAAAGGATTACGCCAATGATCGCTTGTTTGTTAGTTGCTTTCTGGACAGAAGCTCCACCAACCAATAGAGCGGCAATCGCAAATTGGGCAATTTGGGTATGGGCGCCATAAGTGGAGAAGGTGCCGATATTTTGCAGGAAAATAATTTGTCCCCAGCTTGCCAATACAGTGGAAATGATCATGGCAAGCACGCGGGTTTGATCTGAATTAATTCCTGATGCATTCGCCACACTGATGCTTTGCCCCACAGTGCGCATATTTTGCCCAAGGCGTGTCGATAAGATCTTCTGGTTAAACCAACACAGACCTCCGATCAACAAGAATGGTAAGACCGGCAATTTGACAAACAACATCACTTCTTCAACAGATGGATAAAAAGAAAGCGCATAAAGTACACCAAACAAAACTAAAAGCAAAACAGGTTTTGTCAACGCCCCTACTGGTTGTTTGTCGACTCTTGATTTGATGATATTGAAAATCTGGATAACTGCAAGCACGATCAACACGATTGTGAAAGCATCCAACAAAACCAACCTGTCAGTTGAAAGGAAGTTTTCAATTACCGGAATATACGAGACCCCAAATAGAAGGGATAATACTCCAAGCAAAACGAAATCGCCTTTGGTTAATTTGTATTTTTTAGCCAGGTGCAATATTCCCTTGACAATTGTGATGGCAACGACGGCATAAAAGAAAACTGTCAAAATATCAAGCATGCGCACGGAATCGATGGCATACTTGAGATTGCCGGTCAGGTCGATAGTATTTTTGACACCAACCCCATGAGAAATAATCAGTTTTGGGTTATTAACTGGGATAACACCGCCAATGATTACCAGGAACAAGAGCTGGTAAAGACCGTCTGCAAAATATCCCAAAATCAACCCTGCAATCATCTCAGCACCCTTCATCCTGTTGAACAGCTTTCCCACCAGGTAACCGAAGAGAACCGCCAGCGGTGTGGCAATCAAGACTGTGAGGAGGATTCCGTTGAATCCCTCAAAACCCCAATAGACCACGCAAAACACCGCAATTTGTGCTGCAACTGCACCAATAACAATGCCAAAGTTCAGACCCAACCCAGCTAAAACGGGGATAATCAATGCCAGTACGGTGAAGGTGTTTCGAGTAATCCGCGTGAAAACGCCATCCACGACAAATGTCATCGGGCTGCCGGAAAGTATAATCGCGCCCACACAAATTATCGCAAATGCGATCATGACCTTGTTGTCGAAGAGAAATGAACCAACTTTTTTAAGGATGTTCGTTTTTTGGCTCATTGGTTTTCTCCTTTCGTCTTGGATAAGGCATAGAGAATAATGCCGTTCGAAATGATGATTCTCAAAACTTCAGGCAGAGTGCCAATTTCAACCACCTCGTTTACGACGGGCAATGCTGTCACGAGAATACCCTGAAAAAGAAAGGTTCCGATCAAAACATGCGAAATGCGCGCTCGCCTTACCGTCGCACCTCCGATCAGGATCGAGGCAACACTGGCAAAACCCATCATCAAAGGTGCATTATATAGCTGCAAGAAACCATAAGTCTGGGCGTACAAGATGATACCGACTGCACCGATAACAGTTGAGATTGCGGTTCCCTGGATTCGTTTTCGATCGACATTAATACCCGATGAAGTTGTAAACAATTGATTTTCACCGGCACCGCTCATAGCGATACCCGTTTTGCTTCTAAAAAATAGCCACACAAAAAAGCACATTAATCCAAAAACAATGATCAATCCCATCGGGACGGTGAAATCTCCAACTCTGAAAGCTAACCAATGCAGCCATTCAGGTTGGGTTCTCTGTACCACATCCGGGTTGCTCAACAGCCCACCAAAACTACCAGAGAGGCTGGCTGTGTTACGTAAACCCTGACCTTGCAATGGCCAGCTAAGCTCACCATTTTTAAATGCCAACGAGAGCCAGACAATATTCATAAAGGCGATTATTGAAAACCCGACATAGGTTGAGACTGTCATCTCAGAACCTTTGACCCGGTTAAGCAGCATTCCATAGAGGGTGCCGACGATGGCGGCGAAGATGACCCCGAGAATGAGTGCTAAAACCAGTGTCATCCAGGGTGAACCAGCACCGTAAAGAACGTTCCAGTCTCTGACAAAGGCAACTTCCATTGCCAGAACTGCTCCCAAAAGACCCGATGAAATCCCCAGGGAAATACCAAAGTTCAATCCGATTCCGCTCTGAATGCCTGGCACCATCGCCAGTACGAGTGTTCCATACATCAGCCAGCGTCTGACAACGTCACTAAACAATGCTGCTGGTGAAAAGCCCAGAAATAGTGACGCAACCACCAGTAATACGAAGAACAATCCGATAATTAACCTTGGTAAACCAATGTTTTCATAGAATGTTTTCAAGGTTTTCATCAGGCGACCTCCTCCCTGACACCTGCCATCGCCAAACCGAAGGCTGCATCTGAATCATTCGGTTTCATCACAGAAAACACCTTGCCTTCTGAAATGATTGCGATGCGGTCACACAAAGACCTGAGTTCAACCAACTCAGAACTGATCATGACGATGGTCATGCCCAACTCCCGGTTAATCTTTGTCAGGTATTCCAAAACCAGTTTCTTAGCGCCAATGTCAATTCCACGTGTTGGTTCTGAGACGATTAAAATTTTTGGAACCATTGTCAAAGCTCTTGCCAGGCAAACCTTTTGTTGGTTGCCTCCTGAAAGGCTGCCAACCACCTGGGAAGGTCCGGTGCAGCGGATGTCGAGCTGTTTGATCATATTTTCTGTGTGTTCGTCTGCAGCTTTCTGGTCCAGGATTTTCATCGGACCGATACGCTTGACGAATTCATCGTTAATTTGCATCGCTGAGAATATGATATTACGTTCAATCGATTCCCCGAGAAGAAGCCCAACGCCACGACGATCTTCTGAAACAAAGGCAACGCCATTGCGAAGTGCCTCTCCTAAACGGGAAAGGACCAGGGGTTTGTCATGCACCAAAACCTCACCCGATGTTTCATAAAGACCCATAATACCGTTCGCAATGCCAATTTTTCCCTGACCAGCCAGGCCACCAAAGCCGAAAATCTCTCCTTCCCTGATGCGCACGTCCATTCCCTGAACCCGTTCACCAGGCATATCGACGAAATAATTTTTAAATTCGAGCGCGATCCTGTCGTCAAATAATTCGCGTTCACCTAATAAGTCATCTTCAACTAACTTTTCAACCTGTCTTCCGATCATCAGTTCCGCGATATTTGCCAGGGAAATGTCTTGAACATCTTTTCTGGACACGAATTCGCCGTCTCTCAAAATTGTCATACTATCAGCAACGGCCATCACTTCGGTCAGACGGTGGGTAATAAAAATAATTGCGATCCCTTTTTGGGCGATCAAACGCATAATCTCAAGCAAACGGTCTGCTTCGCTTTCGGTGAGAACTGCTGTCGGCTCGTCAAAAACGAGAAGTTTGATGCCAGTTTTATCAATTTCGCGGGCAATTTCGACGAACTGTTTATATCCAATAGGCATCCCTGCAACTTTGGCATATTCTTCGATGTTCATCATCCCGATGCTGTCAAGAGCTTTTCGGGAGTCATCTTTCATGTGATTCCAGTTTAACCTTTCGAGCAAATTGCCAAAGATCTTGCTCAAGGCTGAAGTTTCACCAATTTCACGTCCAAGTTTTATATTTTCGGTAACTGTGAATTCAGGAATTAACATGAACTCCTGGTGTACCATTCCGATCCCACAGTCCATTGCGTCATGAGGGCTTTCTATGGTAGTTACCTCACCATTCAGCAAGATATCTCCTTCAAAACCTCCGGTGGCAGAAATAACAGGCATGCCGAAGAGAATATTCATCAGGGTCGATTTCCCTGCGCCGTTCTCTCCGACCAGAGCATGGATTTCGCCCGGCTTTACCTGGAGATTAACGTTTTTGAGCACCCGATTGCCATAATATTCTTTTGAAATATTATTCATCGCTAATAAATATTGGTCGTCCAATGCTACACCTCCTTCTCCAATTTCAAAAAGAAGAACCGGCTTGCGCTTAGCAAGCCGGCGCTTTTGTGGAGTTTATTTATTGGTCAGAGTCATCTTACTTCGAAAAGTCGTAGAAGGGAGCCAAGAGCATCAGGAAGTTTGGCAGGTTAACACCATCTTCGTCATAGGATGTCACATCCATATTTCCCAGGCCTCGAGCTGCAGATGCCTCATTCAAGGTATCAATGAAAGCCTTGGTATCTCTGGGATCGGTGACCTTGCCTTCGGCGAATTTCATCGCAAAGCGAACACCGGCGTCGATCATGAGCATGTTGATCGGAACGCCCCAGGTGGACATACGACCTTCCTGTCCTTTTTCCTTCAGTTTAATGGCAATCTGATCGAGCATGTACTGCACATCGCCTTCATGACCCTTGACATCGATGTTCAAGCCAGCGGGGTATCCATGATAGGGGCTTGGGCAGCATTGCTGCGGATAGATGGCGCCATTTTCCCAGATTGTGCGGATGAGAGGTTCCTGCATGGCACAGTTTGTGGAGAAGAAAGCTGTATCTTTGCCATAAGCAGCGATCTGGCGTGGAACGTCTTCGGTGATGAACTGCTGTGCACCTGAGACACCGGCATCTCCGGTTGGATCTGGTGCGTTGACTTCCACCAGTTCGATGCCGAGTTCTTCACAGGTTTCCTTCATGATCTCAAGCCTGCGGGCGATGGTGGCGTAGGACAAGTGCCGTGGGAAAGAGTAGTGGATGAAGGTAGTGGCACCCATCTGGGCAGCCATTTCGGGGATAGTGCGACCCATGGAGATTTCATCAACCTGCATGACGATGTCAGCTTTTTCGGCAATGATGGGAGGATCTTCAGCGGGGACACCGGCAACGAAGAGGATGTCGGGGCGGGTTTCGTGCACTTTTTCGATAGCGGCGGCAGCGCCAGGGACAGCCTGGACGAAAACGATCGCCTTCACATCGGGATCAGAAGCCATCTGGACTACCTGGGAGATTGTGGTTTCTGTTTCGGTTGAGAAGTTGTCGGGGTAGGTTGCATGGACAATCGTATCACCGTACTTGGCGATCTGATTGATTGCTTCCTGGTATTCTTCTTCGCCCTGAGAGACGGTTCCGGTCATGATACCGATCTTGTAGGGGGCAACCTCATCAGAACTGGCAGTTGCAGTATTCTGCGAAAAGTCGTAGAAGGGAGCCAACAGCATCAGGAAGTTTGGCAGGTTAACACCATCTTCGTCATAGGATGTCACATCCATATTTCCCAGGCCTCGAGCTGCAGATGCCTCATTCAAGGTATCAATGAAAGCCTTGGTATCTCTGGGATCGGTGACCTTGCCTTCGGCGAATTTCATCGCAAAGCGAACACCGGCGTCGATCATGAGCATGTTGATCGGAACGCCCCAGGTGGACATACGACCTTCCTGTCCTTTTTCCTTCAGTTTAATGGCAATCTGATCGAGCATGTACTGCACATCGCCTTCATGACCCTTGACATCGATGTTCAAGCCAGCGGGGTATCCATGATAGGGGCTTGGGCAGCATTGCTGCGGATAGATGGCGCCATTTTCCCAGATTGTGCGGATGAGAGGTTCCTGCATGGCACAGTTTGTGGAGAAGAAAGCTGTATCTTTGCCATAAGCAGCGATCTGGCGTGGAACGTCTTCGGTGATGAACTGCTGTGCACCTGAGACACCGGCATCTCCGGTTGGATCTGGTGCGTTGACTTCCACCAGTTCGATGCCGAGTTCTTCACAGGTTTCCTTCATGATCTCAAGCCTGCGGGCGATGGTGGCGTAGGACAAGTGCCGTGGGAAAGAGTAGTGGATGAAGGTAGTGGCACCCATCTGGGCAGCCATTTCGGGGATAGTGCGACCCATGGAGATTTCATCAACCTGCATGACGATGTCAGCTTTTTCGGCAATGATGGGAGGATCTTCAGCGGGGACACCGGCAACGAAGAGGATGTCGGGGCGGGTTTCGTGCACTTTTTCGATAGCGGCGGCAGCGCCAGGGACAGCCTGGACGAAAACGATCGCCTTCACATCGGGATCAGAAGCCATCTGGACTACCTGGGAGATTGTGGTTTCTGTTTCGGTTGAGAAGTTGTCGGGGTAGGTTGCATGGACAATCATATCACCATACTTGGCGATCTGATTGATTGCTTCCTGGTATTCTTCTTCACCCTGAGAGACGGTTCCGGTCATGATACCGATTTTGTAGGGGGCAACCTCATCAGCACTGGCAGTTGCAGTATTCTTCGAAAAGTCGTAGAAGGGAGCCAAGAGCATCAGGAAGTTTGGCAGGTTAACACCATCTTCGTCATAGGATGTCACATCCA